>CAYGBB010000153.1:0-5490 GCA_964347985.1 uncultured Moraxellaceae bacterium | reverse complement strand
TTTACCGGAATCTCTCGGGCATGACAGGTACGGCTGATACAGAGGCCGCCGAGTGCCGCCAGATTTACGGTCTGGATGTGGTGGTGATTCCCACGCACAAGCCGATGGTCCGCAAGGATCTGGACGATCTCGTCTACCTTTCGCGCGAAGAAAAATTCGAGGCCATCATGGTCGAGATCAAGGCGCTGAAGGAAAAGAATGCGCCGGTGCTGGTAGGCACGGCGACCATCGAATCGAGCGAATACCTGTCCATGCTGATGCAGCGGGAAAAGATTCCGCATCGCGTGCTGAATGCCAAGTTCCATGCGCAGGAAGCCGACATCATTGCCCAGGCCGGCAGCCCTGGCACAGTGACCATCGCAACCAATATGGCGGGACGTGGTACGGATATCCTGCTGGGCGGCAACTGGAAGTCCGAGCTGGCCAAGATCGAGAACCCCACGCAGGAGCAGGCCGATGCACTCAAGGCCGAGTGGCAGAAAAATCATGATGCCGTGATTGCTGCGGGTGGTTTGCACATTATTGGTTCCGAGCGTCACGAATCACGCCGTATTGATAACCAGCTGCGTGGCCGTTCCGGCCGTCAGGGCGATCCGGGGGTGACCCGTTTTTATCTGTCGCTGGAAGATGACCTGATGCGCATTTTTGCCTCGGACCGCGTCAAGAACATGATGCGTTCACTGGGCATGCAGAAGGGCGAAGCTATCGAACATCGCTGGGTGACACGCTCTATCGAAGGCGCCCAACGCAAGGTGGAGGCGCGCAACTTTGATATCCGCAAGAATCTGCTCAAGTATGATGACGTGGCCAATGACCAGCGCCGAGCCATCTATTCGCAGCGTGACTCCATTCTGGCGGCTGAAAGCATTGCCGAGAATGTCGAGCTGATTCATCAGGATGTGATCAATACCGTTATCAGCGAGTTCATTCCGCCACAGAGTGTGGATCATCAGTGGGACATTGCTGGTCTTGAAAAAGCCATGAGCATGGACTTTGGTGCGGATCTCACCGTGCAGGCATGGCTGGATGCGGATGACTCGCTGCATGAGGACGGATTGCGTGAGCGTATTGTCAAGGCCGTGCAGGATGCCTACAAGGCCAAGCGCGAGCGTATCGGGGAAGAAGTGGCGCGGTCTCTGGAAAAGCAGCTTATGCTGCAGATTCTTGATCGGCACTGGAAGGATCATCTCGCCGCCATGGACTATCTGCGTCAGGGCATTCATCTGCGCGGTTATGCCCAGAAGAATCCGGAGCAGGAATACAAGCGTGAGGCTTTCCAGTTGTTTGAGCAGCTGCTGGGGGCGGTGAAACTCGAGTTCATACAAACCCTGGCGCGGATTCAGGTGCAGTCTGAGGAAGAAGTGGCGGCGATGGAGGCGCAGCGCCTGGCCGAGGCCGATGCCATGGCCCTGCAGTTCCAGCATGCCGATGCGGATGCGGTGATTGCCGAAGAGCAGGCCGAGATGCACCAGATTGCCATGGGCGAGATGCCGCTGGCGGTCCCCGATACGTTTGTGCGGGAAGGTGAGAAAGTAGGGCGCAATGATCCCTGCCCTTGCGGCTCTGGCAAGAAATACAAACACTGCCACGGCGCACTGGCCTGAATGATCGGTAATACAGTTCTGAACACACGCCGGCCCTGAAAGCCGGCGTGTTTTTTTGTGTGGAGGCCGTTGCCATTTTTCGTGGAGCAGCCAATCATTTCCCCCTTGGTTTCATTCTTGCGCAACTGGAGCTCAACATGCCCGTAGGCAATCTCGATATGCCGGTGATGCACCCGGTAAAAGGTGTTCGCATTGGTATCACGGAAGCGGCCATCCGCTACAAGAACCGTCGCGACCTCACCGTGTTCGAGATTGCCGAGGGTGCCACGGTGAGCGCCGTGTTCACGCAGAACAGTTATTGTGCAGCGCCCGTGCTGCTGTGCCGGGAGTATCTGGCCACCACCTCCCCGCGGTATCTGGTGATCAACACCGGCAATGCCAATGCGGGGACCGGCACCGTGGGCATGGACAATGCCCGTGCCTCCTGTGCGGCTCTGGCGGCGCTCGTGAATGTCGCACCGCAGGCCATCCTGCCCTTTTCCACCGGTGTCATTGGCGAGCATTTGCCGGTGGATCGCCTGTCGGCGGCACTGCCGGCCGCTCTGGGCAACCTGACCGCCGATGCCTGGCCGGCAGCGGCAGCCGGTATCATGACCACGGACACCCGTCCCAAGGGCGCCAGTGAGCAGGTCGTGATTGATGGCGTGACGGTGACGATTACCGGTATTTCCAAGGGCGCCGGCATGATCCGCCCGAACATGGCGACCATGCTGGGCTATGTGGCGACCGATGCAGCAATTGCACAGCCGGTGCTGGATGTATTGCTGAAGGAAGCGGTGAACCAGAGTTTCAACCGCATCACCATTGACGGCGATACCTCCACCAATGATTCCTGTGTGCTGATTGCCACGGGCGCAGCGGGCAATCCGGTGCTCGCCGTCATGTCCGGACCCGTTTTCGAAACGCTGCGCAATGCCATCAATCGGGTGTTTGCCCGCCTGGCCCAGCTCATCGTGCGTGATGGTGAAGGCGCCACCAAGTTCATGACTGTCCAGGTGGAAGAGGGTGCCAGCACGGAAGAGTGCTGTGATGTTGCCTATAGCATTGCGCACTCGCCCCTGGTGAAAACGGCCTTTTTCGCTTCCGACCCTAACTGGGGGCGCATTGTGGCCGCCATTGGCAATGCCGGTCTTGGCAACCTGGATGTCAGCCGTGTGCGCGTTTACCTGAATCAGGTTTGCATCGTTGAAAACGGCGGGCGTGCTCCGGCATATACCGAGGATCAGGGCTCGGCCGTGATGAAGGAAGAAGAAATACTCATCCGGGTGTGCCTCGGCCGTGGTGATGCTCGTGACACGGTCTACACCTGCGATTTTTCCTACGACTACGTGAAGATCAACGCGGACTACCGTTCGTAAGCCT
The DNA here is from genome assembly GCA_964347985.1 of uncultured Moraxellaceae bacterium. Classification (GTDB taxonomy): domain Bacteria; phylum Pseudomonadota; class Gammaproteobacteria; order Pseudomonadales; family Moraxellaceae; genus UBA2031. The sequence continues at coordinate 2,524 of CAYGBB010000153.1, read as the reverse complement.
GTCGATGAAACGCATCCTCGTGGTGGCGGCGGTCATTCGTCGCGATGGCCGCATCCTGATCGCCGAACGTGCCGCCCATTTGCACCAGGGCGGGCTCTGGGAGTTTCCGGGCGGCAAGGTGGAGCCCGGTGAGGCGGTGGATGCGGCACTGGTGCGCGAACTTCAGGAGGAGCTCGGCATTACCCCTACCGTATCATCACCGCTGCTCCGGATTGCCCATGACTACCCCGATAAATCCGTGTGTCTTGATGTGTGGGAGGTTATCGGGTTCGAGGGCAATCCACATGGCCGCGAAGGGCAGCCGATTCGCTGGGTGACACCCGATGAATTGCCGCAGTATGCGTTTCCTGCCGCCAATCGCCCCATCGTAACGGCGGCCCGGCTGCCAGACCGGTATCTGGTTACGCCAGAGAAACTGCTGCCTTCGGCCCGGCATGAATGGGTGGCCGAGCGGCTGCAGCGTGGCGCAAGGCTGATTGTGTTCCGGGCACCGTCATTAACCCGGCAGGCCTATCAGGATGAGGCGGTGGCATTGCTCAGCCAATGCCATGAGGCCGGCGCTCGCATGCTGGTGCATGGCCATCCGGACCTGCTGGAAAAGGTGCCCGCCGACGGCCTGCATTTGCCAGCACGTTACCTCTCCCGGTTTGACGCACGTCCAGTGCCATCAACCGTCTGGCTGGCGGCATCGGTACACGGCCGTGAGGAGCTGGTACAGGCGGAACGACTGCATGCGGATTTTGTGACACTGAGTCCGGTAGCAGCAACGGCCAGTCACCCCGATGCCAGCCCTCTGGGCTGGGAACGTTTTGCCGATATGGTTCAGCATGCGGTCGTGCCGGTTTATGCGCTGGGCGGAATGCGTGACGGTGATGTTACTGCTGCCAAAGTGGCAGGGGCACAGGGCGTTGCAGGCATTCGCGGGCTTTTTTCGGGCTAGTCCTGCTCGCCATCCTGTCCCGGGGGGAGAGGGTCACCGGGGATGCGGTGCGACTCGGTGGCCCAGGCACCCAGATCAATGAGCTTGCAACGTTCGCTGCAAAAGGGGCGGGAAGGATTGTCTGCGGCCCACCGTGCGGGCTGGCCGCAGCGCGGGCATGGCAGGGTTTTGGCTGCGCCCGGGATCTGAGTGGTCACCGGCGGGGCTGGTTTGTCATCTGAAGAAAATGCCATGGGTATGTCTGTATCCGGGTGTTTCAGTGAAAAGCCAGGTGTCAGGCCTGTTCGGCCAGGGCCAGGTACCGCTTGTGCAGCGCCTCTACCGCAGCCTGCAGATGCTCGAAGTTGCCATCATTCAAGAGGACATCATCAGCCAGCTGGCGTCGTTCGGCTCGACTCATTTGAACGGCCATGATGGCCTCGATCTGTTCCTCGCTCACCCCGTCACGTTTTGCCGCACGCTGGCGTTGCTCGGCCTCATGCGCATCAATCAGCACGGTACGTTGTGCAAAACGGTGCTGGCTGCTTTCAAACAGTAAGGGCGAAACCAGGATGGTGTAGGGAGAGGTGCTGGCAGCCAGCTGCCGGGCAATTTCCTCGGCAATGCGCGGATGCGTAATGTGTTCCAGTGCCTTGCGCGCCGCAGGGTCAGCAAACACGATTGCGCGCAAGCGTGCCCGGTTCAGCGTGCCATCAGCGTGAAGCACATCTGCACCAAAGCGTTTGGCGATTTCATGGAGGGCGGGTCGGCCGGGTTCCACGATTATTCGCGATGCCACATCGGCATCGACAATGTTGATGCCGAGGCGGGCAAAGTGGTCAGTGGCCAGCGTCTTGCCGCTGCCGATGCCACCGGTAAGGCCGATAACCAGCATGTCAGTCCTTGCTCTCCATCAAGATGGCCTTGTTACAAACGCTCATGCCTGAAAACCGTACCATCAAAAACCAGGTCCAAGATACCAGGTAAGCAGGGGGGCTCCCCAGAGCAGCGCAATAAAGCCGGCGATAGCGATATACGGACCAAAGGCAAAAGGCGCACTCTCCTTGCGGATGGCCAGATAGGCAAGTCCGATCACTGTTCCCACGACGGAAGACAGCAGCACAATCAGGGGTACCATGGCCCAGCCAAGCCAGGCACCCAATGCGGCCAGCAACTTGAAATCACCGTAGCCCATGCCTTCCTTGCCGGTGAGCAGTTTGAACAGCCAGTACACTGACCACAACACCAGATAGCCGGCCATGGCACCAATCACTGCTTTTTCCAATGGCACAAACACGCCATTCAGATTGACCAGCAGGCCGGCCCAGAGCAGGGGCAGGGTAATGTCGTCCGGCAGCAGCTGGGTATCAAAGTCGATCATGGTCAGGCTGATGAGCGCCCAGGTCATGGGGATGGCCACCAGTGTTTTCACCGTGGGGCCAAACATCAGAAAGACCAGCAGGGAAAGCAGGGCAGTGGCGAGTTCCACCAGGGGGTAGCGAGGGCTGATGGGGCTCTTGCAGGATTTGCAGCGGCCCTTGAGTAGCAGCCAGCTGACCAGAGGAATATTTTCAAGTGCGGTAATCTGGTGGCCACAGTGCGGAC
>CAYGBB010000152.1:0-5545 GCA_964347985.1 uncultured Moraxellaceae bacterium | reverse complement strand
AAACTTATTAGTGCAGAAATGCAGGCGCCTACAACTCCATAAATTGGAATCAAAACTAAATTTGAACAAACACTAATAACCATAGTAACTCCCATTATTATTGTTTTTACTGCCTGACGATCAGTCGCATTTAAAAGAGATCCAATTGGAAAATCCAAAAATATAAAAAGTAGCACAAAAATCAAAATCTGCAACGGCAATACTGAACCGGCAAACGCTGAACCATAAAAAAGGCCGCTCTCACCAGCGGCCTTTTTTTGACTGTCTTTTTCATGGCTGAACTTTCATGGCTGAACTTTCTAGATCGTACTCGCCTGCGTGACATTACCTGAGGCCTATGTGACCTGCACAAGCTGATTCACCGGCAGGTACACATCAAAGCGCCCGCTTTTGCCTTCCACTACAAAATCGGGCTTGCGACCATCCAGCGGCGGCGCCAACCGCGGGCGCTTCACCACCACCCGCTTGCGGGCCACCCGCAGGGCAGGCAGCAACAGGGCATCCGCATCCGCATCCTCCCCTACCACTGCCTGAAACACCTGCATTTCCTTTTTCACCAGCGCGCTTTTTTCCCGATGCGGAAACATCGGATCCAGCACCACCACATCAGGCCGATCCTCTGCCGACGCCAAAGCCCGCAGTTGCTCACCGGCATCGCCAGGACAAAAGTGCAGTCTGGCCACCAGCGTCTGCAGCTCCGGCCGGCTGGCAGCCCGGCGCAGACCATCCTCGATCAACAGACCAATCATCGGGGAGCGCTCAGCCACACGAACCTGGCAACCTGCTGTGGCCAGCACCGCCGCATCGCGCAACAGGCCGGCCGTGGCGTCAAAGACCGTGGTCATCGTCCCTGCCCGCACACCGCATGCTTTCACAATCATCTCGTGACGAACCCGTGCTTCATCCAGGCGCCACCCCAGCGAGCCCTCACCCAACTCCACACGCACCGGCCCGGAACCAGGCAAGGCAAGGGCATACAGCGCCAGTCCATCCTCATCACAGACAAATGCCGCCCCTTCTGCCGGCAGTGCCTTCAGGGCAGCCTTCAATGGCGGAGAAAAAACCAAGGCAGGCAGCGACAACTGGCCCGACAACACCGGGGCCTGCGCGGCACACGACTCGGCGACCAGCAGATGTAACGCCATCAGTGCGCCGTCGACCAGTCCACCCATCCGGTAGACGCCGTCAACAGGATGAGGCCCCCAAACACAATGCGGTACCAGGCAAATACAGTGAAATCATGGTTGGACACATAACGCACCAGCGCCTTCACCACCCAGGCAGCGACGAGAAAGGCACTGACAAAACCCACCGCAAAGACGGGAAAGTCCGCCAGCACAAACTCCGACCGGTGTTTGTACACCGAATAAACCGTGGCACCGATCATGGTCGGAATCGCCAGAAAGAAAGAGAACTCGGCCGCCGTCTTGCGGGACAAGCCAAAGAAAAGGCCGCCAATAATGGTTGCCCCCGAACGTGAGGTGCCGGGAATCATTGCCAGGCACTGGGCGAACCCCACCTTGAGTGCATCCTGCCAGCGCAAATCATCCAGAGTATGGGCACGAATGACATGCTCGCGGCGCTCGGCATACAGGATCAGGATGCCCCCCAGCACCAGAGCCGTGGCCACCACCAGCGGAGTAAACAGGTAGGTCTTGATAATGCCGATGGCAAAAAAACCGATGACGGCAGCAGGCAGGAAGGCCACCAGTACATTAACCGTAAACCTGATGGAATCGGCGTCACGCCTGAACAAGCCCTGGGTAACCTGCATCAGCCTGGCACGGTAATCAAAACAAACCGCCAGGATAGCGCCAAGCTGAATGGCAATCTCGAACACCACCCGTTTTTCCGGCGTCCAGAAGTTGAGAAGGTCGGCCGTCACAATCAGATGTCCGGTACTGGATACCGGCAGATACTCGGTCAACCCCTCCACCACACCCATGATGAAGGCTTGCAGCAACAGCATAAGATCCACGCTCATTCCTCGATTTGCAGGGGTGACTGGTAGGCGGCCTGGAACTCAGGCGGCATACGCCGGACACGACCTTCTTTTATATCCACACAAACCCAGTGCGTACGTCCCCGAAACACGGTTTCACCATTCGATTCACGCACAAACTGGTAAGCACGACGAGTCGACAACCTGTCGTTGTAGATGATCCAGGTGCCCAACAGAATGTTCTCGCCCAGAAACGTGGGCAGCAGGTAATCCAGTTCGTGGCGGCGGGCCACCATGCCATGACCCAGTCGCGCATAGTCTGCCTGATCCAGGCCAAGATGCCGGGAATGATCCCAGGCAATCGCCTCCAGCCACTGCAGATACACCACGTTATTGGTGTGCTGCATGACATCAATATGCGCAGCATCCACCGTCACCCGCATGATGTGCGGATCAGGAAAATCCCAAACAATCCCGGTCATATATCCTCCTGCTCAGCGTCCTGGCAGCTTTTTCCAGACTTCATCGCGCAGGTACACCGGCAACGCCAGCTCGGGAGCCAGTGCGCCGCCATCCGCCTGTAACTGCAAGGCCAGCGGAATCACATCCTCGGCAGAAGGAAACAGGGTGGCATCAAGCCCGGTAATCTCGCGTTGCGCACGCAATACCTCCTCATACACACCTGCGCCGTTGCCTGCAGCAAAAAAGGCACCGGACAATTCAGGAGGCAATGCTGCCGGCGCACACAAATGCTCAACATCAAGCGGCTGCATCAAATCGCCAGCCAGAGCATATCCCCCGACATACACTTCATTCATGCGCGCATCAAACACAGACAACACCCGCTCGGCCTTGTGCACACGCCACACACCCTGCGCGAGTGTTTGCAAACTGGACACCGGCAACACCGGCAGATCACGCGCATAGGCAATCGCCTGTACGGCTGCCGCCGCAATGCGCACACCGGTGAATGCTCCCGGTCCACGACTGTAAGCCAGCACATCCACCTGTTTAAGGGTAATACCGGCTTCGGCCAGGATTTCTTCCATCATCGGCAGCAGCAGGTCAGTCTGTAACCGGGGCGCATGACGGAAACGCACACACACCGCCCCGTCAACCCAAAGGGCCGCGGAGCAGGCTTCTGTCGAGGTCTCAAGGGCAAGCAGGTTCATGCCGTCACTTCACTCATACTGTCGATCAGCGTAAAAAAATCCCTGACTTCTTCCAGCGAACGCGTCCGCCGCATCGGTGGCAGGCTTTGCAGGAAAAGCTGGCCATAAGGACGTCCGACCAGGCGCGGATCACACACCATCAGAACGCCGGTATCTGTTTCGTCGCGAATCAGGCGCCCTGCCCCTTGCTTCATGGCAATAATGGCGCCAGGCAACTGATAACTCACAAAGGCATTCCGGCCCCGGGCTTTATACGCATCAATACGGGCCGCCACAACGGGGTCGCCCGGCGAAGCAAAGGGCAGCTTGTCGATAATCACACAGGACAAGGCCTCACCCCGCACATCCACACCCTCCCAGAAACTGCCGGTGCCAAGCAGGATGCCATTGCCATGTTCACGAAAGCGTTTCAGCAGTTCCGCCTTGGCCATGGTGCCTTGCACAAACAGGGGATACTCGACGCGACCGTGATACCAGTCGGCCGCCTCCTTGAGGGCGCGATGGCTGGTGAACAACACAAACGCCCGCCCCCGGCTGGCCTGCAACACAGGCAAGCTGGCCTCAAGCACCGCCTGCGTGTAACGCGGATCACCGGTATCCGGCAATCCGCGCGGCACATAGAAGAGCGCCTGCTTTTCATAGGAAAACGGACTGGGCAACTGCATGGTTTCCAGATCAGTCAAACCCAGCTGCCCGGAAAAGTGCCGGAAATCCTCATGCACCGCCAATGTGGCCGACGTAAACACCCAGGCCGCCTTGCGCCCGGACACCATGTCACGAAACGGTTTGGCCACATCGAGTGGCGTCCATTGCAACACAAAGCCTTTCTTGAAGGTCTCAAACCAGTGCACCTGATTTTCAGGTGTGGCGCCGGTCAGCTTTTCAAACAGAACAATCAGGTCTTCGGCACGGCGGTGGACATTTTCCAGTCCCTTGCTGCGCGAGCTGGCGGCATCCAGGCAGGAGGAGAGATGCCCCAGTGCCAGTTTTACCCCTTCGATCGCGGCTGGCATCTTCTCCTGACTCGATACCTCGGACCAGATTCCCTTGCGGGCGTCATCACCAAACACCAGACGCATGTCGGCGACCCGATTCTCCAGCTGGGTGGCCGCATCCAGAATGGATCGCATCTCGCCGGCAGCCTGCAGCATTTCACCCACGGCATCCTGTGCCAGATCCATTAGCTGGCGCGAAGAAATGCTTTCGCCAAAGAACATGGAGGCGACTTCCGGCAACTGGTGAGCCTCATCAAAGATAATCGCCGTGGCATCCGGCAATAACTCGCCGAAGCCCTCTTCCTTGATGGCGATATCGGCAAAAAACAGATGATGATTAACTACCACGAGATCCGCTTCACTGGCCTTTTTACGGGCACGTGCCAGAGGGCACTCCTCAATCAACGGGCACTCCTGCCCCAGGCAGTTGTCCGCCGTACTGGTTACCAGTGGCCAGACGCTCGCGTCTTCAGGCAGATCACTCAACTCGGCAATATCGCCGCTAGTGGTTGTCGGTGCCCACTCCGCCACCCGTTGCAGTTCATGCACCGTCTGTTTGCTGGCAAAGCGGCCATCATCAAGATGGATTTGCAGGCGATAGGGGCAAAGATAATTGGCGCGCCCTTTCAAAAGGGCGGTACGGACCGACACACCCATCGCACCAAGAATGGTGGGCAGGTCGCGATGAAATAACTGATCCTGGAGATTGCGGGTGCCCGTGGAGATAATGACTTTCTCACCGGAGAGTAATGCAGGCGCGAGATATGCGTAGGTTTTACCGGTACCCGTACCGGCCTCCACCATCAGGATACGCTTTTCACGAACTGCCTCGCCCACGGCCTCGCTCATGGCCAATTGCGACTCACGCGGACGAAAGCCGGTGATGTGCTCGGCAAGCCGCCCGTCTACGCCCAGGATGGCGCGGCTGTTGAAACGTTCCGTCATGAGGATGGCCACGGTGAAAACGGCCATTCTAACCGTTCACAGGCACCCTCGCATGTACGTTCCGTCTGCAATGACAGGACGCATACAGCCATAAAAAAACCCCGCCGAAGCGGGGTTTTTCTCAACCTCAGGCCTGAGGAGCAGCGGCCTTTGGCGGACGACCACGGCCAGCCTTCTTGGCAGCAGGCTTGCGAACAGCCGGCTTCTTGGCAGCCGGCTTCTTGGCAGCAGGCTTGCGAGCAACCGCAGCAGGCTTGGCAGCAGCGGCCTTGGCAGCAGGACGACCACGACGTGCAGTCTTCTTCGGCTTGGCGGCAGCAGCAGCCTTCTTGGCGATACGCTTGGCAGCAGCAGCGGCCTTGCGAGCCAGAGCACGCTCGGCAGCCTTGGCAGCAGCAGCTTCACGCTTGGCCATTGCCTTCATCTTGGCAGCAGCCTTCTTCAGGGCAGCCTTAACCTTGGCGGCAACAGCCTTCTGGGCAGCCTTCACC
>CAYGBB010000151.1:0-5549 GCA_964347985.1 uncultured Moraxellaceae bacterium | reverse complement strand
ATGGCCTGCCGGGGCTTTTTCACCTGCATCCAGTCGCCCTGCAGGCTGCCGGCATCAAAGGGCCTGACCTTGACGCCGAAGGGTATCAGGGTGACGCCGGGCGGATTGCCCATGGTCAGGCGCAGGCGCTTCACCAGGGCATCCGGGCCGGATGGCTCGTGCCGGATGGAGAGGCGGGCGCCGGCCTTGATGGCACGGGCGATCAGACTGGGCATGCAGCAGACTCCTGAAAAATAATAACCGCGACAGTAACGGGGGTATGGCGCTCTGGCCATGGCCGTGGAGGTCGTGAAATTGTCGACTCGGGCCAATTCCGGAGATTCGCCACTGTTTCCTTTGGGGCACCTGCATTACGCTTCAGACTTCCGTGCCTGCCGAGATTGTCTGCATGACTGTAATTACCCTGACTGCCGAGATTGCCGCGACCCCGGACCGGGTTTATGACTATGTATCACGGCCGGTGCGCTGGAAGGAGTGGCATCCTGCTTCGCAAGGGGTGAAGGGCATTGATGATGAGTCAATGGTGGCAGGGCGCCGCTTTGAGGAAGAAGTGATGTCGGCAGGGCAGGCGCGGCAGCTGACCTGGCTGGTGGAGGAAAGCCGCCCGGGACAGCGCTGGCGTGCGTCGGCCTACATGCCGGATGGCAGTACCGTCCGCCTGACCTATGATCTGGCCCCGGCGGCTGCGGGCACCCGATTCACCCGCACCCTGGAATACACCCTGCACCCGCGCCTGTTGCGCTGGCTCAATGACCTGTTCCTGTGGAAAAAGGTGCAGGCCGAATCAGAGGCCGCTCTCGTCAATTTATGCGCCCGGCTGACCGGCGGCTGATGGCTCTGCCGCCAGAATGGCGGTAACGGCCGTCGACTGGTAGAACGCTTCCAGATTGCGGCGCAGCAGCGGCTCCAGCATGTTCTTGTGCTTGAGCATGCGCACAATCTGGGGGACGTAGCGCATGGCTTCGCTCATCATGATGTCCTTGGTGACCCCCATTTCATCCACCAGTTCACGCAGGCTGGTCTCGCCATATTTCTCGAAGAACGAGTCGACGCCGCTGTCGATCATGGCGCCGTAGAATGGCGTGTGGCGGATTTCACGCCACGCTTCATAGCCAATCACGAAAAACTCTTCCATATCCAGGCTGCTGACGCTGCGCTTGAAATCACTGACGGGTTTTTCCTTGATGGCATCCCACACTTCCAGTGCAATTTCACGGATACGGTCTTCGTCAAAGTGATTCAGCAGGAAGTGCTCGCTGCGCTGGAGAATCTTTTCGAGAATGCGGCGCACATATTTGCGCATGTTCTCTTCCAGTGACTCCTCCAGCATGGGGAAGGCGCTGGACAGCAGTGACTGGCCCAGGCGCCCGGCGCGCGCGGCACCGGGAATCATGCTGGCGAGATCGCGGCCCTGTTGGGCATAGCCCCGAATGCTTTCGAGCATGATGTCCGAGGCCAGTGCGGCGTACACGGGGTTGGCAATGGCCTCATGCACGATAAGTTCGCGGGCGTCACGCATTTCCAGAGTCTTGTCGAGAAACTCTGCGAACAGATGATCAGGCAGTAATTCGCCGACAGTGGTGAGATTGTGAATGGGGTTGGCATAAAGCGCGCGCGCAATGTCGCCGACCAACTCGGGAATGGCACCGGAAAGCTCAAGGTCCACGGCATAATTCCGTGCGGTTTCCTTGATCATTTCCGGGGTGACGGCCTCGTTGAGCGTGATGTTTTCGGCATCGGCCAGCAACTGGTCGATTTCGGTTTCCAGCAGGGCTTTCAGGGAGGCTCCGCTCAGTTGCCCGGTAATGTAGGCAACGTGCGCATCAAGCAGCAGCGCTGCCGTGGGGTGCAGGGATTTTGTCATCCGCAAATCTTCCGTTAAATGATGAGGCTATAGTGCCGACCAGAACATCAGCTCTGGAGTGATGTCCGTCATGGTGTGTGTTTGAAAATGCGTTTGAAAAATGTCTGCATGCGCGCCCAGGAGTCGGCATCGGCATCGGGGTCGTAGGCGATATCCATGCCGTGCTCTTTTGCCAGTTTGTCGGCGTCCGGGCTGGTGAAGCCGTGCTTGGCGCCCGGGTAGTTCACAAAACTGAAATCGGCGCCGGCCGCCTTCATTTCGGTCTTGAGTGCGTCAATGTCTTCTTGCGGAATGAAGCTGTCGGCCTCGCCGTTCAGGACCATCACTCCGGCCTTTATCTTGCCTTTTTCGGCACGCGTAGCGGTGGCCAGGGCACCATGGAAACTCACGACGCCGGCCAGGTTCATGTTGCGGCGGGCCATGTCGAGGACCATTTTCCCGCCAAAGCAGTAGCCGATGGCCGCGATCTGGCTGGCATCAACCTCGGGCTGCTGCCGGAGCAGCTCAACCCCGGCGAGGGAGCGGGCGTACTGGTCTTCGGGGTTGTCCACGACGGTGTGCATGAGGTGGCCCGCATCCTTGGGATTGCTGGCGGTCTGGCCGTCGCCATACATGTCGATGGCCAGCGCGGAATAACCCAGCCCGGCAAGCTCACGCGCACGGCGCTGGGCGTAATCGTTCAGTCCCCACCATTCATGCACCACGACTACGCCGGGGCGTTTTCCGGTAATGGCATCATCCCAGGCAAAATAACCACGTAGCTGGGTACCATCGGCCGCCTTGTAGTGGATGACGCGGGTTTGCACGGCAGCGTGCAGGGGCAGGGCGGAAACGGACAGCAGGCCGGCGACCAGCCAGGAGGAGAGTCGGTTCATGATTGCATCCCTGTAGGTGAAACACTCGTGCACTGATGGTAGCCGAGGCCCGCCGCAGGGTCACGTCGACATCATCAGTGTTACGGCAGCGTGTCGTGGTGCTTCTGTGTGGTCAGAAGCGCTCGAATCCCGAGAGGAAGCGCCACTGGCCTTCCGGCAGCCCGGCCAGCGCAATGCGGCCGATACGGAGGCGCCTGATGCTGACGACGGTCAGTCCGGCGCGATCGCACAACCAGGCCACCTGACCCGGCTGTGCACCTTTCAGGGCAAAGCGCACGCGGGTATCGCTTTGCCGGCTGACCTTGACGGCAGGCAGGGTGCGGTTATTGAAGGTCACGGGTTGCTTGAGGCTGGCGAGTGCGGCCTCGGTGATCTCCCCGCTGATGTCGGCGACGTATTCCTGCTCCAGAAAGTGGGCATCATCGCGCAGCTTGTGAATGATGCGGCCATCCTGGCTAAGCACCAGCAGGCCGCTGGCATCGGCCTCCAGGGGCAAGGGCGCGACCAGTCGGGTGAGGTGCCGGTGCAGTAGCCGGATGCCGGAGTTGTCAGGGACCTGAGTCTCGGGGCTGAGCAGCTTGAAGGCTGGTGTGGCGCCAGCGTCAGCGTTGGCATCAGCAGCATAGCCGGCGGGCTTGTGCAGCAGCAGTGTGACAGGTTCCACCGGGGCGGGACGGGCCTCAGGGTGCAGGGTGATGGTCTGGTCGGAACGTACCTGCTTCTGCGGGGCCTCGATCACCTCGCCGTCTACGCTGACCCAGCCGCCCTCGATATAAAGTTCGGCGTCACGGCGCGAACACGGAAGCTCGGCAGCAAGTCGTTTGGCAAGGCGAATCGATTCAGTCATGGCAGGGTCATCCGGGGGCAGCCGGCATTGTAGCGATACCGGCGGTAATTATCCGGAAAAGCTGCGTGGTGGATTCAGGCCGAGGGAATCACATAGGCGGCAATAACCACGCAGTGGCAGGCCGCGCCGCCAAGCACGAAGAGATGCCAGATGGCATGCGTGTACCGGTACTGCTTGGCCGCATAAAACGCGGCACCAAGGGTGTAGCTCAGGCCCCCGGCAATCAGCAGCCTGAAACCGGCCGGGGACAGTGCCTGGTACAGCTCGGCCACCACGATCACGGACAGCCAGCCCATCACGAGGTAGGTGATCAGGGAGGCCCGCTTGAACTTGTGCACGAAGAAAATCTTGAAGGCAACGCCGGCCAGTGCCAGTGACCACACCACGACCAGCAGGGCCTTGGCCATGGGGGAGTGCAGCGCAATCATCAGGAGCGGCGTGTAGGTGCCGGCGATCAGCAAATAGATGGTGGAGTGGTCAAAACGTTTGAGAATGGCTTTGGCGTGCTGGTTGGTAATGCTGTGGTAGAGCGTGGAGCTCAGGAACAGCGCAATCATGCTGCTGCCATAAATGATGATGCCGGCCAGGTCCCAGCCCGAGAGTGTGGGCATGGCTTTCACGATCATCAGGGTCAGCGCGACGATGGCGGCAGCAGTGCCCAGGCCGTGAGTCACGGCATTGGCGATTTCTTCGCCGTGGCTGTATCCCTGCGGGTTAAGCGTAGGCATGGCCATCTCCGGTCTAATTTATAGACAGATGTATATTAATTTGAGTATAGCGAGATTGGCCGGCAGGGAACAGGCGTTTGTCAGACTTTGCCGGACTTGCCGGTCGTCCTGCCCTGCACGGAGCGATCAGGCACGGGCTCCCGATGCGGGGTGTTTGTGAACAAGCATGGGGTGGCAGCCACCCGTAAGGTCCATCTGCGGATCGTAGACCCGGGTATGAATGTTCATCATGCCGAGTACGGTATGAAACAGGTTGTCCTGCGAGGCGGGCTGGCGGGCGCGCCGGGCCAGGCAGGGCGTGTCGAGGGAGCGGCTTTGGGTGAAGCCTTCAGACAGCCACATATCCATGGGGACGTGGGTTTGTTCGGCTGGTGCAATCATGTAGGGCAGGCTGTGCAGGTAAACCCCGTTTTCCCCCAGCGACTCGCCGTGATCAGACAGGTAGATCATGGCCGTATCGTGACTGGCGGTCGCCGACTGCAGGAAGGCAATGGTCTTTGCCAGAACGTGATCAGTGTAGAGCAGGGCATTGTCGTAGGTATTGATGACCTGCGCCTGGCTGCATTGCCCCAGATCACTGGTGTCGCAGGTGGGGGTGAAGCGCCTGAAGGCAGCAGGGTAACGTTCGAAATAGGCTGGGCCATGGTTGCCCATCTGGTGCAGTACCACCACCAGATCGCCATGGGTTTTGTCGACCTCACCCATCAGGCCACTCAGCAGGGCCTCATCCATGCAGGTATTGCCATGGCAGGAGGGATCGTCCGCGCTGAAGGGCGCCCCTTGTGCTTCAACACCGCGGCATACCCCCTTGCAGCCGGACTGGTTGTCGCGCCAGAGGACGCGCAGGCCGGCATGCTGGATCACGTTGAGCAGGGATTCGCTTTCGTGAATCGCCGTTTCATCGTAATGGCGCTTTCCATATAAAGAAAACATGCACGGTACCGAGGTTTCCGTGTTGGTGCCGCAACTGGAGACATCAGGGAAGTTGATGACATTGGCCCTGGCCAGTTCGGGTGTGGTTTGTCTGGCATAACCATTCAGGCCCCAGTTGGCCGCCCGGGCTGTTTCACCCAGCACGATCACGAGTAATGTCGGTTTCCGGGGCAGGGTGCCGGTCGGAACCGTTTTTGCGTCCATGCCGATGGCAATTTTCGTGGCGGCTATTTCCTGTGAGCGGGAGGCGGCGACTCTGGTGAGGGCGTAGAGATAGTTGCCGGGGGTGACCAGATAGCGGA
>CAYGBB010000150.1:0-5556 GCA_964347985.1 uncultured Moraxellaceae bacterium | reverse complement strand
CTCTGGCCGGCACCGGCCACCCAGCGTGCCTGGCATGATGAACTGGCGCCCTTTCTGAAGCCACTGGGCGGCCGTCGGGTGCCGGCAGAAAACCTGCATCTTACTCTGGCCTTCCTTGGCGAATTGCCGGGCAGCCGTATCAATGCCCTGCTGGAGCTGGCAGAGGACCTGCCGCGGGACAGCATCACCCTGCGCTTTGACCGTATCGAATCGTGGAAGAAACCGGCAGTGGCGTGCTTGCGGCCGACCGAAACCCCTGCCGGACTGGTACGCCTGACGGGGCAGCTGGCGACCGGTTTGCAGATGGCCGGGTTCCCGGTGGAGGCGCGCCACTTCAAGCCGCATGTCACCCTGTCGCGGGACATCATTGTTGCTGCAGATACCTTGCCGGTCTGGCCCGTGCTGGAGTGGCAGGTACCGTTGCTGGCGCTGGTACGCTCGGAACTGACCGCCGGGGGACCTGTGTACCATGTGGTCGGCGAGTGGCCCCTGTAGAACGGGTTCATTGGCGGCCTCTGCCGCTTTTGTCGGCCATTCTGCCCGCTGAATGAGCGGGTATGTCGTTCTGGCGCGCTCTTGCCTATAGTCTGGGCATCTGCTGACTTTTTTCGGAGCCGCAAGGCGCATGGATCGTGTCCTCCGATGGCTACGCTGGCCACTGCGAATATTTCTTCTGGCATTGGCCTACGTGGTCACTGCCCATCTTTCCTATCTCATGGCGGACCCCGGGACCTATGCCTCGGCGGTATTCCCCCCGGCCGGCATCGCGCTCGTAGCGGTACTGATCTGGGGCTGGCGGATCAGCCCCGGGGTTTTTCTGGGATCGGTCGCACTCAACCTGACGCTTGGCACAGAGGCGCTGACGGTTGATCTTTCCCAGCTGCCCGTTGCCCTTGGCATAGCCGGTGGCGCGACCCTGCAGGCGCTGGTTGGCTGGCAGTTATGCCGGCGTTTTGCGGCCATCCCGGTGGTGGGCAGTAATGACTGGCACGAGATACGGATTGTGGTGCTGGGCGGTCCTCTGGCCTGCGTGGTGTCGGCATCGATCGGCAATGCAATGCTGGTGCTGGGCGGGCGGGAGCCGTTAGACGCTGCCGTGGTCAACTTCTGGACCTGGTGGGTGGGCGATACGATTGGCGTAGTGATTTTCACGCCGCTCACCCTGCTGGCGATGCAGCCCCGGCATTACGGGCGTGAGCACCGCGCCCTGCTGCTGGGCGTGCTGATGGCGGCACTGATTGTGGTGCTGGCCATTTTCCATTACGTCTCGCGGCAGGAAGCCTTGCGCATGGAAGCGGGATTCCAGCAGCAGGCCCGCGAGCAGGTAGAGCATCTGGATGCGCGTCTTTCGTCCTACACAGAAGCCCTGCATTCCCTGCGGCGCCTCTGGCTGGCCTCACAGTCCGTGGAGGGGGACGAGTTTGACCGCTTTGCTGCCGGCATGTTGGAGGATCACCCCGATATTGATGCGCTGGCCTGGGTGCCGGCGTATCCGGAGCACATGCAGGTGGCTTTTGTCACACCAGAGGGCGGGCGCTTGCAGGTCGGTATGGATCTGGCGACCGACAGTGCGCTGCGGGCAGCACGTGATCAGGCAAAGGTGTCCGGACAAATGGTCATCGTCCCTTATTCAGGCTCGCCGTTGCGACGTGCGCTGGGTGATTCGCTGATCATGATGGTGCCGGTCTATGCCAATCCGGCGGTCCCCACGGGCAGGATGGACAAGGCCCCGCAGTTTCTGGGGGTTGCCCTGGGATTGTTTGACCTCGAGTCGGGCTGGATGAGGTATTGGCCGGCAAGGAAAAATGCGGCGCTGCCGATTGAGCTGGTGGAACAGGGGCGGGCTCTTCCTTATGTGGGGAGCATGGCCACTCTCGACAAGTGGCCAATGACATGGGAGACCGATCTTGGAAAAGGCGGGCGCCAGTGGCACGTGACGATCACGAGTCCGGAGGGCTACCGGTCACGGCATCGCTCACTGCAGCCGGTCATGCTGCTTGGTGCCGGGTTGCTACTGGTGGGCATGTTGCAGGCACTGCTGTTGTCCATGCGGCGAACCATGCTGCTGCAGATGCAGGCACAGAAGGCCGAGCGCGCCCGTGAGCTGGCGGAGCAGACGGCGCAGACGAAGAGCAGTTTTCTGGCCACCATGAGCCATGAAATCCGCACGCCGATGAACGGGGTCATCGGCATGACCCAGCTATTGTCGGATACACGGCTGTCTTCTGATCAGCAGCACTATGTCAGCACCATCCGGCAATCCTGCGAAGCATTGCTGCGTATCATCAATGACATTCTCGACTACTCCAAGATCGAGGCCGGCAAGCTGGAGGTGGAGCAGGTGCCCTTCCGGCTGCCGGACCTGCTGAATGAGTGCGCCTCGCTGTTCATTTCCGCCTCGGGGGAAAACGGCGTGACATTGCGGGTGGAGGCCGCCCCGGATTTGCCGGCAGAGGTGCTGGGGGATCCGCTGCGCATCCGCCAGATACTGATCAACCTGCTGGCAAATGCCTTCAAGTTTACGCGTGAGGGGGCCGTGGTCCTTCGGGTCTGGGTGCTGCAGGCCACTGCAGACAGCACTCTTGTGCACTTCGAGGTGCATGACACCGGTATCGGCATGGATGCCCAGCAGCGTGACCGCCTTTTCGAGGCCTTTGCGCAGGGCGACTCCTCCATCACGCGCAAATATGGCGGCACCGGACTTGGCTTGTCGATTTGTCGACAGCTGGTAGAGCTGATGCACGGCACCATCGGGGTCAGCAGTGAGCCCGGACAGGGTTCGGTCTTCTGGTTCCGGTTGCCCTTGCGCCGGGCGGCGGTCGATTTCACCTTGCCGCCCGGTGCGCGGCCACGGCCGGTACGGGATGTCAGCGGCCTGCGGGTACTGGTGGCGGAAGACAATCCGGTCAATCAGCAGGTGATTGCCGGGCTGCTGAAAAAGCACGGGGTGATGCCGGTAATGGCTGCCGATGGCGTGGAGGCACTGCAGCGGCTGACCAGCAGCCATGCGGCCTTTGATATGGTGTTCATGGACTGTGAAATGCCCAATATGGATGGCTACACGGCCACCGAGCGCCTGCGGCAATGGGAGGCTCATCAGGGCGTCCCGCCACTTTTCATCTGCGGGGTGAGTGCCCATGTCCTGCAGGAGTTCCGTGACCGGGCCCTGCAGGCGGGCATGAACGAGTTTATTGCCAAGCCCTTGCGCCGCGACGACCTGTTACGGGTGTTGATGGATGTGGCGGAACAGCACCGGACCAACGTGCCGGCCAGGCAGGCGGAGCACTGACGTGTATTCAGTGCGTCAGGCGCCGGCTCAGCAGCATGGCCATTTCATCCGCGGCTTCGGCCCAGTCGGCATCGTCCGCCAGGGCCTCCTGCAGGAAGCTGGCCTGGGCCGGGTTCCAGAAGGAGGCCCTGGGCAAGCTGGTACCGGCAGGCAGCTCGTGGCTGCTGATAAAGGAGTTGATGCTCGTCGCATCGCTGGGGAGACCCAGCTGGGCAAACAGGGTGGGCAGATCATGCGAGCTGGTATCCATGATGCATCTCCGGTGAGCGGGCTGACCATTCAAGTCTAGTCAGCAATCAACCGTGTGCAGCCCGTCTGGTTGCCACCCATGAAAAAACCGCCGGCAGAGACCGGCGGTTTTTTCATGGGTTGACATGCCGCCCTGTCATCAGTCGGCAGACTGCAGCGACAAGCCGCGTGTGGCCTGATCCAGGTAGCGGGAATCGGACTCCGAGCCAAGCTTGATCATCAGGCGCAGGTCATTCGGGGCATCAGCGTGCTTGAGCGCGTCCTCATAGGTGACTTCGCCGGCGGTATAGAGATCAAAGAGCGCCTGGTCAAAGGTCTGCATGCCGACTTCGCGGGACTTTTTCATCAGCTCCTTGATCAGGTGGATTTCACCCTTGCGGATATGGTCGCCCACCAGCGGCGTATTCAGCAGCACCTCGATACAGGCACGACGGGCCTTGCCATCAGGCGTTGGAATCAGCTGCTGCGCGACGATGCCGCGCATGTTCAGCGACAAGTCCATGTAGAGCTGGTGATGACGATCCGCAGGGAAGAAGTGGATGATGCGGTCCAGCGCCTGGTTGGCGTTATTGGCGTGCAGCGTGGCCAGTACCAGATGACCGGTTTCGGCGAAGGCAATGGCGTAATCCATCACCTCGCGGGTACGGACTTCGCCAATGAGGATTACGTCCGGCGCCTGGCGCAGGGTGTTCTTCAGTGCCACTTCGAAGTTCTCGGTATCAATGCCGACTTCGCGCTGGGTGACGATGCAGCCGTTGTGCTGGTGAATGAATTCGATGGGGTCTTCGATGGTGATGATATGGCCACGGGAATTGGCATTGCGATGGCCGATCATCGCGGCCAGCGAGGTGGATTTACCGGTACCCGTCGCGCCCACGAAAATGATGATGCCACGCTTGGTCATCGCCAGTTCCTTGATGATCTCGGGCAGCTTGAGGTCATCCACCTTGGGGATGTTGGTCTCGATGCGACGCAGCACCATGCCGACCAGGTTGCGCTGGTAGTAGGCGGAAACACGGAAGCGGCCGATGCCACGTGCGGAAATGGCAAAGTTGCATTCCTTGGTCTGCGCGAACTCTTTGCGCTGGCGTTCATCCATCACCCCGAGCACGACCTCACGCGTCATTTCCGGGCTGAGCGGGGTTTTCGTGATGGGCAGGATCTTGCCGTTCAGCTTGACTGACGGGGGCACGCCCGCCGTGATGAACATGTCCGAGCCGCCTTTCTGCACCATCAGCTTGAGCAGGTCTTCGAATTCCATGGTGTTGCCTCTGGCGCCTTGCGCCGTTTCTTGTTCCCGACAAGGAAAATGTAGTACGCGGGAGCGGTTTCGGCAGTGAAACCGCGGCCCGCCAATGAAAAATCAGAAGTTCTCGGGTACCTTGGCCTTTTCACGTGCTGATGCCGTGGTCACCAAGCCTTTCTGCACCAGAATCTTCAGACACTGGTCCAGCGTCTGCATGCCGAGACCGCCGCCGGTCTGGATGGCCGAATACATCTGCGCCACCTTGTTCTCACGAATCAGGTTGCGGATGGCGGGGGTGCCGATCATGATCTCGTGCGCAGCAATACGGCCGCCACCGTTTTTCTTCAGAAGTGTTTGCGAGATCACAGCCTGCAGTGATTCCGACAACATGCCGCGCACCATTTCCTTTTCTTCGGCCGGGAACACATCGATGACACGGTCCATGGTCTTGGCGGCAGAGGTGGTGTGCAGCGTACCGAACACAAGGTGACCGGTTTCGGCGGCGGTCAGGGCAAGACGGATGGTTTCCAGATCTCGCATTTCCCCCACCAGGATGATGTCGGGGTCTTCACGCAGTGCCGAGCGGAGCGCTTCGGAGAAGCCCAGGGTGTCGCGGTGCACTTCACGCTGGTTGACCAGGCACTTCTTGGATTCATGCACGAACTCGATCGGGTCCTCGATGGTGAGGATGTGCTCGTAGCGCGTGTTGTTGATGTAGTCGAGCATGGCAGCCAGTGTGGTGGACTTGCCCGAACCGGTGGGGCCGGTAACC
>CAYGBB010000149.1:0-5569 GCA_964347985.1 uncultured Moraxellaceae bacterium | reverse complement strand
TTTCTGGTTGTTAAAGGACAATAACTTATCGTACCATAAAAAATCCCCGGCAATTCCGGGGATTTTTTATGGAGTGCACGGCCAGGAAACTCAGGGAATACCAACATACCCCTTGCCTGTCGGCATATTGCCAGGCAACAGTGTTTCCAGCTCAAAGTACTGGCTGGTTAGCTCACGTTCCGGCGTGACACCATCCAGCGTGTAAAGCCGCAAACGCCCCGTTGCAAACTTGGTGTTTTTCACCACCGATCGCGCGCCACCCGGATGGTCGTAATGCAGCGCCACCCACGGCTCGACACGGGGGTTCTGGCCATCGATATTCAGCTCCAGCCGATGTGTCGCGTTGCTGAAGGTAGCAATCCAGCGATAGTCATCCAGCGCTTCCACCCGCTGCTTCCAGCTGGCAGTCAAGGCGTTGAAGTGATGCCAGCGTTGATCCAGCCGGAGTGAACACATGCTGAGGAAAGGGGACTTTACCAGACCACGAGCCAGAGCCACTTTCACCGAGAACCCGTCAAAACAAGCCTCGGTATCCTCCGCAAAGCGGTTGCAGTCGGCGTAGGCATATTCGTAGGCGTGTTCAGTACCCCAGTTATGGCCATTCATGCCCAGGAAATCACCTTCCACCGTGATGCCGGCACAACTGATGCGTCCCTTGAAACGCAGAAAACAATCCCGTGTAATGATTTTCTTTTTCGGCCAGGGCAACCGGTACAGGCGCTCATTCGGAAAGTGGTAAAGCACCTCGTCCGAACGGTCCAGCGCCAGTTCCCATGCCGCCGAACCACGCGAGGTGTGCAACTTCCCCTTCAGGGCCTCACGTGAAATCGAGAAAAAAGAACCTGAGGCAAAATTTGCACTGGCATTCTCCCAGTGCCCGGAGCGCAAAAATGTCGCTACGGCTGCAGGACTCAAGTCATCCTTGTCATAAATGACTTCTGATTCCCCTGTCGCCCGATCAAAAATGACGACAGCGCTTTCCACGACAACCCCACGCTCGCCATGACGACGCAGCAGGTTATGCTTGAGCCAGAAGGCATGACGGCCATCATGGCTGACACCACGAAAATAAAATGATTCATAGAGCCCGTTGCGGGCATGAGGCAAGGCAAAAGCGACTGGATCTATCATATGACTTCCCCGTTTCAGCTCATGCGCAGGCGCAATGCCTTGAGAGGAAAAGTCACTACCGAATCACGGTACACAAGCTCGGCCTCACCGATAACCTGCCCTTCGCGATAGACCAGCAGGGGCAGGGTAGTCATGGACACAACCAGATTCCGGACATCATAGGTTTTACGCCCGGCAACATTCAGGTCGCCAATCCCGTCCAGCGAGAAATGAAGGTCATAGGAAGGACCCGTCAGACTCAATACCAGCTCGCCACGAACCGGCACCGGCGGGTGAAAGGCACCAAACCCGACGCTCCCTGAACAACGGCGTACCGCACCAAAATGCAGAAGCTCGGTGGTCGAGGCATCCACATTCAGCACAAAAGCATGACGTCCTGCCGGCAAGCCACACTCCGGGTTAAAGGCAATCCAGCCTGACATGTGTTCCTTGAGTACCAGTTGCAACGACATTATCCCCCCTTACCCGCCGGACATCGGCATGGCTCACTTCTTTTTATAATCCCCGAACTGTGCTTCCAGACGCAGCAGCAAGGATGGCACGGTATCCCAGCCCACCCCGCGATAACGGGTCAATCGTGGCTCAATCTCGTAATAAAGCCAATCGCGCCAGACGGACTGACGCCAGATCAGCCATGGGCCATAGCTTTCCTTGCGGTAATCCGGCCGGGTATGGCCCTCAATGGAAATACCATAAGACAAGGAGGTGTCATGCTCGATGACATGCGACATGGACAAACCGTGAGACCAGATGAATCCATTGGGATGATCATTCTCTTCAAACTGGAACACATTGCTGAAGCGCAGTACAGAGCGGCTGCCCACAGCCTGCTCCATCAGCAACTGTGAGGTTGAAACGCCATGACTCTCCGTGCCATAACGAAAAATCTGGCCGACTTTCACGACCGAGTCATCCGTCAGGCCCCAACGCCTGCTCAGACGAAGCCGCGCGTAGATGTCCGGGCCGCTGCGAACCCCTACGTCCACATCAGAACGTATACCTGCAGTCTCAAGCGGCGTCCACCGTAGTGCCACTGTGGCATTATCACGCAAGTCCCTCAGGGCCTGGGGTCTCGTGCGCTGTGCTTCAGGCAGAACTCCTTCGCCCTCATCCTCGATCACCAGCCGCAAGCGCGCCTTGGCATTCGGCAAATCCGCACTGGCCCGGATCCGGCCCTGGGTACTCCAGCCATTCTCTTCATCCCAGCCCTGCTCAGTGATAATGCGTACCATCAACTTCGCATCTTCATCACTCCACTCACCAAACAGCTCATCAAACCAGCGCGCAGAAGCCGTCGCACGGCTGGAATACACACAATGCTTGTAGTCCATCCAGCCCTGAAAACGCCCGGATTCGTCCCGTCGAATACAGTCTTTAAGGAGGGGGGAACCGGAAACGGGCGCTGATGCATTAAGTGGAACAGTTGCGGAGGTTACCTCAGGCTGGGCAGGCTCCGCCGCCAGCGCCGGTCCGGTCGCCGGAGACAGCACAGATGACTCCACCGTGGTGATAGGCTCGGGGACTGCAGAACCGTCCCCTTCGGCGAGAAGAACGCCTGGCCACACCATCAGCAAACCAGCCAAAACCCGTCGCCAGTGGCAAGACTGGGTGGTGGCAGAGGGTGCCGGGGACATCATGAGCGGACATCCATGCCGCATGATGGGCGACTTCCTGATCGCATTTCTGAAATCTCTGTCTGTTATCAGGTACAACGCTACCATTCAATTGCAGGTTGTCACAGTGTGCCAGAACACACTCATTACGCCCCTGGCCAGTCCTCCATAAAAAAACCGGCCTGCATGGCCGGTTTTCATGAAAACCCGATCTGGATCACGCCATGGCCGGATAGTCCGTGTAGCCCTCTGCCCCGCCACCATAGAGCGTGGCGGCATTGACTGCATTGAGCTCAGCCCCCTTGCTCAATCGCTGCGGCAAGTCCGGATTGGCAATAAAGGGGCGGCCAAAGGCAGCTGCATCAACGAGTCCCTTTTCCAGCAGCCCTTCGGCTTTTTCAACCGAGTAGTTACCGGCACCGATAATAACGCCCGGGAACTTTTCTCGCAGCGCACGACGGAACCCGTCATCAAGCACCGGGCCACCCGCCCAATCCGGTTCGGACAAATGCAGGTAGGCAATACCACGCTGTGCAAACTGCTCAGCCAGGTACAAGCCCATTTCCAGTCCGTCGCGATCATCCAGACCGTTGAAAATACCCAATGGCGAAATACGGATACCTACATGACTGGCATCCCAGGCGCCAATCACGGCATCCAGTGCTTCCAGCGTCAGACGTGCACGGTTTTCCAGTGAACCACCGTAGGCATCCGTACGCTGGTTGCTGGTGGCGGACTGGAACTGGTGCAGCAAATAGCCATGGGCCGCATGCACTTCCACCATATCAAAGCCTGCCGCACGTGCATTCACCGTGGCATGGCGGTAATCCTCGATCACACCTGGAATCTCACTCAACTCAAGCGCACGTGGAGTATCACAAGCAACGCGCCTGGGATTACCGTTTTCATCGCGAACTGTTGTGCGGTTTTCGTAGGGAATTGCAGAAGCCGAAACGGGTAGCTGGTTATCAGGCTGCAGTGAATGATGGGATACGCGACCGACATGCCAGAGCTGCAAACAGATGCGGCCGTTGGCCTCGTGCACGGCCTGTGTGATTTTCTTCCAGCCTGCAACCTGATCGGCGCTGTAGATGCCCGGGGTATCCATATATCCCTTGCCCTGCGGCGAAATCTGCGTGGCCTCGGCAATGATCAGTCCAGCACTGGCACGCTGCACATAGTAGGTCTGCATCAGGGCATTGGGTACGTCACCCGGCTGACTGGCACGCATGCGCGTCAGCGGCGCCATGAATACCCGATTGGACAACGTGACATCACCAACGGTGATCGGGGTGAAAAGCTTGCCGGACATGAATGACTCCTGCTGATTACCGACTAGACCAATCGTCTAGTCGTGTTGTTAAAAAAATGGCTGGCGCCATTGTTTTATGTTCGATGTGGTTTTCTGTTCGGGGGATTCGGCTCTGTCTCAATAAAACATGCGTTTATGACAATGCTGGCGGTTGCAACATGATGTCGGTCTGCTTCAGTGCCTGCTGCAAGGGGCCCGCGGAGCGCTGCACCTTTGCCATCAACTCCGCTCCCACCCACAAGGTGTAAAGCGCAGAAGCCACCACTGGTGCATCCAGATCCTGACTCAGCGAACCATCTGCCTGCCCGCCACGAATGGCCGACTCCAGACGTTCCTCGACCTGCCGCATTCCCGTTGCCAGTGCTTCTCGCATGGGCTCCGACAGATCCGATACCTCGCCGGACAGCTTTACGGCGAGACAGGCTTGCTGGCAGTTCCCGGCCTCATGGCTGGCCCAGCGCCGGTAATAGTCCAGCAGGCATTCACGGGCCGTACCTTCCGGCCGCGACATCAGCTTCTCGAACTGGTGGGCATAGTGCTCGAAGTACCGCACCAGCATGTCCGCCCCATAGGCTTCCTTTGACTTGAAGTAGTGGTAGAACGAGCCCTTGGGCACGCCTGCCTCGGCCAGAATCTCGGCCAGCCCGACCGCGGCAAAGCCCTTGCCACGGATCACGGCTTCACCGGTGGCCAGCAAATGCTCGCGTGTATCCCTGTAGGGGGTGTCGTTGCGCATGGTCGAGTCCTGAAACAATGCATCCATCCTAGTAGACCGACCGTCTAGATGCAATACCCGTGGTCGGAGGCTCAATCCCCTGCCCGCTTCCGTGTGCGGTACAGGGAGAGGAGGATGCCGCCCAGCAGTACGGCGAGGGTCACCCCGAGAGAAATCACCGGAGGAATCTTGCCAACGATATTCACCAGGAAAATCTTGCCGCCAATGAACACCAGCACAATGGCAAGGGCATACTTCAGATAGACAAAGCGGTGAATCAGCGCCGCCAGTGCAAAGTACAGGGAGCGCAACCCGAGTACGGCAAAGATGTTCGAGGTGTAGACAACAAAGGTGTCCTGGGTAACTGCAAATACTGCCGGCACGCTGTCCACGGCAAACACCAGATCAGCCAATTCAATCACGACCAGTGCCAGAAACAACGGCGTGGCGTGCCAGAGTTCTTTGCCACGATCAAGCACATACAGGCGAACAAAGAACTGCTCTTCGTGGAATTGATCCGTCACGCGCAACTTGCGTCGCAGGAACCGGATAGCCCTGCTTTTATCCATATCCGGCTGGGATTCTTCGCGGCTGAAGAGCATGCGTACACCCGTCGCCAGCAGCAGCAGACCGAATATATAAAGCACCCACTCAAAGCGATGAATCAGTGCGGCGCCAAGACCAATCATGATGGCGCGAAAAACAATGACCCCCAGAAGCCCCCAGAACAGCACCTGATGCTGGTGCTTGCGGGGCACCCCAAAATAGGAAAACACCACCGCCATCACGAACAGATTA
>CAYGBB010000148.1:0-5571 GCA_964347985.1 uncultured Moraxellaceae bacterium | reverse complement strand
ATGCAAAGCGTGAGCGTCTGGACGATGCCAAAAGCAGGACCGGTGGTTAATCGGGCCAGATAACTTCATGTTCTCCCTGGGAATCAATTTCCCACCAGAGGTCGGGATCTTCGCCTTCATGCCAACTGCCGAGGGTGGCCCGGACCGCTTTGCCCAGTGCTGAAAATACTTCCCGTGCGCAGGCCTGATCATCACGCCAGGGGGTGTGAGGGCTGTCGAACCAGAGCGAAGTGAAGCCGGGGCTGGCATTCTCCATGATCCGAACAGGAATGGGGTGTCCTTCATGCTGCACGGAGGTGAGCCATTGATGCTTGCCGGCGGGGCGCCATGGCAATGGGCTGGTATCGGGAAAGCGTTGTGTCAGCCAGTCACGTACCGTGCTGGCGCTGGTTGCCTGCAGGTAGATTTCAATATCGGGTGCCTGACTGGGTGTTGGATCGGGTGCGGGCATGGGGCCTCCATCAGAATGTCGCAAGCTTTGGCTTTTTTTGTGCGTACTGCAATCCGCCGGCGCATTTTTTACAGAATCAGCGCCAGATTCTTCCGTTCACACCATCCTGGCTGGCCCGGAGTTGGCGAGCATGGAATACTTGCCAGACATGCCGCAGTGTTCGGTGTGCAAGGCGATGACAGGGAGACAAGCCATGACTGAGCGGTATCTGGATGAGGGGTTGCTGGAAGAGTTACGAGGCATTCTGGAAGAGGAGTTTCCGGCGCTGGTGAATACCTATATCCAGGATTCTGCGGTTCGGGTGCAGGACATGCAGTCTGCCTTCGGGCGGGCCGATGCAGATGCCTTGCGCAAGGCCACCCATAGCCTCAAGGGTGCCAGCGCCAATCTTGGCCTGGAACACCTCTCCGCATTGTGTTGTGAGCTGGAAGCGGCGGCACTGGCGGGGCAGCTGGATGGTCAGGCCAGCCGGTTGCAGCAGATTGCTGAAGAGCAGCAACGGGCAGCCACCTTGCTGCGTGGCTATCTGTAACAGGAAGTTGTTGGTTGGCTGTAGTCAGGCCTGCACGCCAGCTTTCTATTCCCTCGTCACACCATCACATCACACGATGCGCTTGTCCTTGAGTTTCTGGGCGGCTCCTTCCAGTGCCTTGACGATGCGGTCCTTGTCGTAGTTCTTCACCTTGTTGATGTCCATCAACATCGCAAAGCCTTCCACTTCATGCTCGATCCAGGTGGTCTGTGCGCCGACGTCGGAGCGGAAATCGACAACTTCCCAGACCTGCACCGGATTGCTGATGCCGCGCAGGCGCAATACCCCTTTTTCGCGGCACATGATGCGATCACGCACGAGCAGGTAGGTGTCGTTTGAAATCAGAATTTCATCGGGGTCTGCCGCGGTTTGCAGACGCGAGGCCAGGTTGGCATCACGACCGATGATGGTGTAGTCCATGCGGGATTCCGAGCCGAAGTTGCCTACGTGGCAGTAGCCGGTCGTAATGCCCATGCGCACATGCAGGGGCTTGTCCACGCCCATGCTTTTCCATTTCTGGCGCATGACCTGCATCTGTTTGCGCATGTCGATGGCCATGGAGACGCAGGCAATGGCATCGTCTTTGGCGCCTTTGGTCGTTGGGTCGCCGAAGAAAATGAGGATGGCGTCGCCAATGAACTTGTCGATAGTGCCGCCGTAGCGCAGGGCAATCTTCGACATCTGGTCAAAGTAGTAGTTCAGCATTTCGGTGAGGGCATCGGGCGACATCTCGTCCGTGGTCTCGGTGAAGTCCTTGATGTCTGAAAAGAAGATGCTGAGCTTCTTGCGATGGTTCTGCAGGCGGGCATCACGACGGCCCGAGAAGATCGACTCCCATACCTGGATGGGCAGGTATTTCACCAGTTTGCGGGACAACAGGATGGCCTGCTCCTGTTGCTCCATAATCAGGTTCTTGGCCCGCATCAGGTGACGGGACTGCTCACGGATATAAAACGCCGAGAGCCCGACATAGCAGGCAAAGCCGGCGATGGCGGCAAAGGTCATTTCTGCAGGCGTGCCGGCATAGGGCGCCATGACAAAGCCGAAGACAAGTCCGCCGAGCAGGCTGGACACCAGTGCAATGAAGGCCGCCATGGCAACCTGAAAGAGGTTGCCGAACGCCATGGTGCTGGCGAGCAGGATGCCAAGGAAGGTCAGGGTGGGCACCAGACTGTAGCCGGCGGCGGCAATCCCGAAACCAGTGGCGCAGGCGTCCACAATCAGCAGGCCACCATGAACATGATCCGGGTGTCGCCTTTCCAGCCAGTCAGAAAGCCAGCGCATGGCCCAGGGAATAAGGACGGTCAGAGGGATGATCGCAATGACAATGTCGCTGTAGTAGCCCTTGTAGACCCCGGCGGCAAAAATACAGCCGGCGACAATGTAGGCCAGCATGCGGGTATGTTGGGTGGTGACGGTATGTTGTTCTTGTTGTTCAGCCATCGGGTATCAGTCAGGTGTCTGCATGTGTGGGAAAACTGCGGTCATCTTGTCGGATTGCCGCTCAGAAGGAAATTTTGCCTGTCAGCATGTCTTTGTACATGACGAAATCTCCCCACAAACTGTAAAAAGGGTACTTGAACGTGGCGGGGCGGTTTTTCTCGAAGAAATAGTGCCCTGTCCAGGCAAAACCATATCCTGCCACAGGGGCGAGCAGAAGCATTCCGGATTTACCGGTCAGTAAGACCATGCTGATAATCAGGATCACCAGAGTGGTTCCGACAAAGTGCAGGCGCCGGCAGGTGCGGTCAGCATGCTCACTGAGGTAGTAGGGGTAGAACTCGCGAAAGCTGGAAAAACCGGTTGTCGGGGCATTCATCTGGCCACCTCCCGTGATGCAGAAGGCCATCTTGGCGTCATGGACGAGGTCGGTCAAGCAGCAAACGTGTCGTTGAATTGTCCGAGCGGGCTCTCGGTCAGGTTCCGCTGGCCCTGGGGAGTTCGGAGGCTGGCTCTGCCAGCAGGCAAAGCTGGGCTCGGTCCAGAATAGTGATTTCCTTGCCTTCTACCGCCAGTACGCCGAGTTGCTGGAAACGCGTAAAGATACGGCTGACCGTTTCCACGGCAAGGCCAAGGTAGTTGCCGATGTCGGATCGGGACATGGGCAGGCGGAAGCTGGCTTCGGACAGGCGTCGACGCTTGTGGCGTGCGGACAGGGATAACAGCAGGGAGGCAATGCGCTCTTCAGCCGAGCGTTTGCTGAGCAGCACCATCAGCTGCTGGTCGCTCTGTATTTCCTTGCTCATCAGCCGGAAGAAGTGGTGCTGCAGACCAGGGATTTCCCGGGAGAGGTTTTCAAGCGCGGTGAAGGGAATGGTGCAAACCGAGGTGGTTTCCAGTGCCAGTGCAGAGCTGACATGATGGCCGTTGCTGATGGCATCAAGCCCGACCACTTCGCCAGGCAGGTAAAACCCGGTAACTTGCTCTTCACCTCCCGGCAGGGTGGTGTAAGCCTTGATGGCCCCGGAGCGGACAGCGTACACAGCCTCAAACGGCTGACGCTCATGGAAAAGATGGTTGCCACGCTGCAGGGGGCGGCTACGCTCAATAATGCCGTCGAGTTGATCCAGCTGACTATCTTCGACTGCGGGAGGCAGGCAAACTGGATTCAGTGCGCACTCGGCACAGTTGGATTCGCGCAGGGTACGGACGATGATCGGCAGGGTTGGAGCGGTGCTGTCAGACATGGCGGATTCGTGTTCAGGCGGCCGTCAGGAACCCCATCATAGCAGAGCAAGGGGTGTGTTGGGGCATTAAAAAGGGTCCTGGACATGCACGGGACGGTTCAATACGGGCGGTCCATGTGTCGGCCATGCCGGCGTCACCAACAAAGCCGCCACAAGCCGTTACCGCTGTTGCGCATCACGGATTCGGGTTTATCAAGGGAGACTCACATGTTGCCAATCAAGATGTTGCTGGTCGTACTGGAGGCAGAGCGGGATAACCAGGCAGTCTGGTTACAGTCGATTGCCTGGGCCGAGGCAACAGGTGCCGCTTTGCAGGTGCTGGTACCGGTCCCTCCGGACGTCAAACCGGGGCTGGAGCTGGCGCCGGGCTTGCAGGGGATTGCCGCGCAGAATGCTGAAGCGGCCGCCCGGCACTGGCTGAAAGAGTTGCAGGATCAGGCCCCGGAGGGCACGGCCTATACGGCGGTGGCAACTACCCACACGGTCGAGACGATCCTGCATGAGGCGCAGCGCTTCCAGTGCGACTTGCTGATGATCGGGGCCGGACAGCTTGAGGACTGGCGCCAACTGCTCCGGCATTTGCCCTGCCCCTTGTTGCTGGTACGCCGGAGCGCGGCCCCCCGGCGGTTTGCGGCAGCCCTTGGAGCGGGCGCCGAGGATGCTCCGCATCGGTTGCTCAACAAGGTGGTACTGGAGCACATGCAGGCCTTGGTCCCCCGTTTTGGCGGTTCGGGGCGGGTACTTTCGGCATTGCCCAATCCTGCGGAGCTGGTGCCTTTGATGGGCGATGCCTACGCGGCCAGTTATGTCGCCACTGACCTGGAGAAGAGCTACCGCGAAGGTATTGAAAAGCAGGTGGCCGAATTCGGTATGGGCAGTGATGCCGTGCGTGTGATGCCGGGACGGCCCGATGTGGTGCTGCCGGAGCTGGCGCGCCAGGAAGAAGTTGACTGCCTGTTGCTGGGGACAGTGGCCCGTGGCGGCTTTGCCGCATTCTGGCTGGGGAATACAGCCGAGGATGTGCTGCCCCGGGTGCATTGCGATGTGCTGGTTCTCCGCCCCCAGGACTATGTCGAACCCTCCTGAGGACGCCTCTGCTCATGGCCAGACATGAGTTATCCATGAAGCCGGCACTGTGCCGGCTTTTTTATTGTCTATCCTGTGTCCTCGTGCCTGATCGGTTTGGTCAATGCTTTTGAACGCAAACGTCATTGTCCGGCAACGATGCCAGGCGCAAGGTTACGACCCAGCTGGCCGGTTGGTCACGACTGTCTTTCCCGTCCGGAAAAGCAGTCAACCGGTCCCTGAAACACGTTCGTCAACGAGGAATGTCCATGACAACTGAAGCGTATATTTTTGACGGGGTCCGCACCCCCCGCGGCAAGGGCAAGAAGGATGGCTCGCTGCATACAGTCAAGCCGGTCGATCTGGTCGTCGGTCTCATGCACGCGCTCGAAGAGCGTAACGGCGCCGGGATCAAGGACTACGTCGATGATGTGGTGCTCGGTTGCGTGACCCCCGTGGGTGATCAGGGGGCGGACATTGCCAAGACGGCGGCCCTCAAGGCCCAGTGGAATGACACCACTGCCGGTGTGCAGCTGAACCGTTTCTGTGCGTCCGGCCTTGAGGCAGTGAACCTCGGTGCCATGAAGATCCGCTCCGGTTTTGAGGATCTGGTGGTGGTCGGTGGTGTGGAATCCATGTCGCGCCTGCCGATGGGCTCTGATGGCGGTGCCTGGGCGATGGACCCGGAAACCAACCTGCAGACCGGCTTTGTGCCGCAGGGCATCGGTGCCGACCTGATCGCCACCATCGAAGGTTTTTCCCGTGAAGACGTGGATAACTTCGCCCTGCGTTCGCAGCAGCGTGCCGCCAAGGCGCGTGCAGAAGGCTGGTTCAAG
>CAYGBB010000147.1:0-5593 GCA_964347985.1 uncultured Moraxellaceae bacterium | reverse complement strand
TGCTCCGGCTGCCGGATCAACAGCGGGTGTGGTTTCTGGAGTAGTGGTTTCGGGCGCAGACTGTTCGGTATCTGTGTCTATCGTATCCGCCGGCACAGGGACTGGAGGAGGCGGAGCTTTGTACACGCCGGTCCGTTTTTGCAGATCAATAATCCAGTTGGCCACCGCCGGATCAGGTTTGTCTTGCAGGGCTTGATAGCGCTCATAATGGCCCAGCGCGAATGTCAGGTCCTGCAGGTAAAGATCCGCCAGAACACCGAGGTTGAAGTGAGCTTTGGCATAGTTTGGGTCAATGCTCAATGCGGCTTCATAAGCGGCACGGGCCTCTGCGAATTTTCCCTGTTCGCGCAGGGCTATGCCCAGCAGGTTGTGGGCATAGGGGTTGCGATTGTTGATCGTCAATGACCGGCGTAACTGTTTTTCGGCATCGACATAATTTTTCTGTTTGAGCAGGATGACTGCCTGATTCACGACAGGGCCGGAAAGCGTCGGGGTCTTGGCCGCGATAGCCTGCAGCAGAGCCATTGCCTCGGCATCCTGATTGTCAGCCATCAGTCGTGTGGCTCGTGCATAGTCGGATGCCACACTCAACGCAGCCTGTTGTCGGGCGGCATCTACCGCCACCGTAGGTGACTGCGAGGTGTCTTCGGTCGCTGCACTTGGTTTTTTGTCGTCCTTTTTTTCCTGGCGCTGCAAGGTACCGGCGGCCATGCGTTCACGTAACTCTGCCACCAGATCAGGTTCGGTGGAGACTCCCTGTAGTTCTGGTTCAGTGGCAGGTGCCTGTTTCGGGGCAGACGCACAAGCACTCATCAGCAGGATGGATGTTGTCAGTGCACTGAGGGCAAGGGTTTTCCGGATGCTCATCGTGTGCAGCCTCAGTAAATCACGTCGACATTGATTTCGGACTGCTCATGCTTGTTGTAGCGGCCTGGCGACAGGCGAGCAAGTGCATCAAAACTCTGGCGAACATAGTTGTCATAGATATTCTGTTTGGCGAGTCCGGCATTGGCGATATACAACTCCAGTGCCTTGTCCTCAAAGGGGAGGGCCTGCTCTTCCAGCAAAATGCCGTATTGTTCAAGCTCCAGTTCATTCAGCCCCTTCGGGCGTTCGCTGGTCATGAGATCCGCTGCCAGCTTGCGGTAGGTTTCAGCAATCTGGTAGTTCGATGCAGTGGTGAATTCGGCGACACCAATAGCCGCTACCTTGGTATAGGTTGTCAGCGTTTTCTGCATGGCCAGTTTCTTGCGGCCCAGGCTTTGCTTGAGTGGTTGCTTGAGCGCAATGCTGGCAAATTCCTCATAGACCGGCTGGCTGAGGCTGAACATCGCCATGGCACCAAGATAACGAGTGCGTGGCGTATTTTCTGAGCCAGCCCGGTCATAGGTACGGGCCATTTCCTGCAACATGCTCAGGCGCTCTGTGGCATTGTTCTGCCTGGTATAAGCAGTGAAGAGACGGAATTGCGCCTCCATGTTGACATCGACCGGCTTCGGGAAGGTGGAGACGTACTTGCGATAGATGCGCAAGGACTCATCGTTGCGGCCGGACTTCTCGAACATTTCGGCAGAGGTCCACAAGGCTTCACGTGCCAGTTCGGGATTCGATTTCAGGTTGCTGGCAGAGATGCCCTCATACTCAGCCGCGGCCTTGTCCAGCTGACCGGTTTTTTCGTAAGAAGCAGCCAGTTTTTCGGGGATGGTGTCATTCAGTTTGCTGTCCGGAAAATTCGTCCGGAAGGCGACCAGTAACGGTATGGCCTCGGCATGGCGTTCGGCATTGAGGTACATGGTGGCGGCATCAAACTCTGCCCCAGCCTTGAATACAGGGTCGGTGGTCACGCCGGCGGCACGCTTGTAGGCTGCCACTGCACCATCCACATCCTTGGCGTCGCGCAGCTTTTCTGCTTGCTTGTAGATGGATGCCGTCAGGCGATCCCCATACTGCTTGCGTTGCTGGGCAGTGAGGTCCGGATACCCCAATACCCTGTTATAGGCAAATTCGGCAGCTTCGGGGCGATTGAGATCAAACTCTCCATCCGCCATGACCATCCATGCCTCTTTCTGGACGGCAGCGGGGGCAGGAGGTGTCAGTTGCAGTATGAGCCCGGCTGTCTTCATTGCTCCAGCCAGATCCTTGTTGGCAATCTGGTCGTTGGTCAGGCCTTGCAGCGCCAGCGGGGTGTTCTTGTCGGCAGGGAACGTTGCGGCATATTTGTGGGTACTGGCAACGCGGCGGTTCCACCAGGATTTCTGTGCCTCCGGTGTCAGCCTGGCCAGGTCCTTTTCCTGTTCGAGATAGGCGAGCAGGGCAAAGTAAGCGGATTCGCTGGCTTTGGGGTTGTCGGGGTACTGATAGGCCGTTTTTTCAAATTCGGTGATCGCAGCATCGAAATCCTGTGCGGCAAAGAGGGACTCGGCCAACAGGCGATTAATGGTGAGTGCCTCTGCCTGTGGCGGATTCAGCGCCAGATGCTGGCGATACCACGAGGCTGCCTTCAGATAGTCCTCTGGTTTCTTGCTTTGCTGTGCCAGCGCATGCTGGTGCCTGGCAAGGTCAAGAATGTGCGACTGCAAGAGCGGCAGGATATCCTGACGCGTACGGGCATCAGCCTTCGCCCAGTATTCACTGGAGAGGTTGTAGCGTTTGACGAATTTTTCCTTGGCGGGGAGAACCTCCGAAGGAAAGCCGCCATCCATGAATGTCTTGATGATGGCCGAACTGAACTCGGGCGCTCGGCGGTCAAACGGGTGTTTGCTGACAAAATATTCGTAGGTGTCTGCGGCGTTGCGATACAAACGCTTTCCCAGATAGGTCTGGCCGAGATTCATGTAGACATCGGACATGTAGTCCTTTGGCCCTACTTTCCGGAAATAGGCATCAACAGACTTCGCCCCTTCCTGCTGAATAAAGCCCAGACTGATAATGTTGAAGGTGTCATCCAGCAACCGTTGCGCATTGCCAGCCTGAACCTTGTCAGCCACTTTTGTCTTGGGCTGCCACTCTTCCACTACCCGGAAAAAAAGAGGCTGGGCAGCATCATAGTCGGAGGCCCGGTACAGCGACCAGGCTTGCTTGTAGAGGGCCTGGTCACGAAAGGCTCCGCTGTCGTCTGCCTTGAAAACAAGGGCATAGTTCTCGGCGGCGGCGACATAACGACCACTTGAGAATTCATGCTCGGCAATACGGAAGCGGGCTTCGGTATTGTACGGGCTGCCAGGATATTCATAGACCAGCTTGCGCAGAATGGTGACGGAGTCTTCACGCTGACCATTCAGGTCATAAGCCTTGGCAAGCTCATAATAGGCGTCAGCAAGCCGGGGACCCGGGGGCGTGCTTTTTAGCAGCTGCTCATAAAGCTGTACGGCCTGGGCATAGTTGACGCGTGCTGATCTGGCAGGCAGCGCAGTATCTTTTGTCATGCCTTGCGTGGCGCGTTGATAGAGGGCCTCCTCACTCTCGCCCGGTGTCGATGCTGAGGTGTCATTGCCATCGCGCGCCTGGGAGCTTTCCAGCGTGAGCTCTGCCATGCGGCGCAGCGTGTCCTGGCGGGACTCCGGATCCTGCATCAAGGAGAGTGCGGTCTGGTAGTTGTTGAGTGCTGCCTCGGCGGTTTGTGGCTTGATGGTGCCGCTCTCAACGGTAATTTCGCGTTGCTCAAGCTCGGCCAGCGTGCCGCCACTGAAACGGGTTTTGCTGGCGGCAGGTGTTGTCGCGGTTTGTGGAGCAGGGGCAGCACACCCCCCGAGAATGGCAATGGCGATGGTCAGGGGGGTAAGGCGAACAGCCAGGGGAATGCGAACGCTCATGGCTGCGGTTTCCCGGAGGATACGGGGGGCTCGCGCAGCAGTGTGGCATCCTGCAATCGGGCGATATTCAGATGAGCATCGGCAATATCGCGGTTCAGGTTGTGACGCGTATCTTCCAGCATGGCTTCGGCAAGCTCGCGTAAATAATTGCGGTGTTCTTCCAGTGATTTTTCCAGCGCTTTCTGGTTCAGGGAGATCCGGCTGACCAGATCAGCTGTGCGTACGACAGGATTGGATGTACTTGTCCGTTTGTTGTCGTCGGCCAGCTGCCGTAATGCTTCTATCCTTGTCTGTGCCAGACGGACTTCATTCGACATTTGCAGAAGCTCTTGCTCAAGCTGTTTACGGGACAGTGGCGCAGAGGAGGCAATATCAAACAGATGCAGGCCCCCCAGCAGCTTTACGCGGTCTTTTGCCTGCTTGCCACTGCCTGAGTCAGCAAGACGGTTTACCTTGCTCTTCAGTGCTTCGATACGGAGATGACGCTGGATTTGTTGTGGCGTCAGCGGACTGGCCGCACTGTTGCTCTGCCGATTGGCCTGGCGAGCTTTTCGTTGCAGGCGATCCCAGCGATCATTAATGGTTTGCATTTGCTGCTCCAGTGTATCCACCTGGCGCAGTTGTGCTGGTAAAGAGGCTTGCCGACGGACAAGCCTGTCAGCAACTTCACTCATAGCCTTGAGCTCGTACACCTTTCCTTTCATCAGCTCCTGCAAGCGACGCAGTTGCAGATATTGCGTATATCCCTCATGGAAAGAATGACTGGCAAACAGGTGAAAAAGAAAAGCAGTTTCTTCGCGATTGGCTGGTACTGCTGCGCTATGAATATTCAACGGATCTGAACCCGGTTCGCCTAGGGCGTCCGGACTCAGGTTATCCAGCCATTCACGCGTTTTGACAGTAGTCGAAATTCGATCGAGAACACCCATCTGGTTACGCAGGGTTTGTGCTGCGGTCTGGTAACCTTGAAAAGCCTGCTGATTGGCTTGAAGCGCCTCATAGGCTCTAGGCGTCAGCAGCATTGCTTCCTGTACGGAGCGATCTGCAGGATTCCGGGTAGCCAGCTCAAGCCAGAAGGAAAGCGCACGTTTGAAGTCTTCACGCAGAAAGTGCACATAACCCAGTGCCAGCATGGCCTGATTACTGAAAGGGCCTTCAAGCCGGATATTCAGCAGGGCATCGCGCGCTTTATCGGTGTTTTTCGCCTGTAAATGACTGAAGCCCATGGCCAATGCGGCACGATCCTTCAGGGCATTGGTTTCATTGTCACTGACCGGGAGATTCATCACTGTTTCCAGGAGCTGAATGCCTTCGGCATACTGGTTGGCGCGCAGATGCGCTACGCCCATGTTATAGGTTGCGTACATGCCGAGACTGGTATTGAGGGGGACCGGAGACAGCAATTCGCGGGCCCGGTCGAACTCGTTTTTAGCCATTAGCACGGTGGCAAGCATGACCCGGCGCTCAGCTTCTGATGCCGAGATTGCCTTGGTGTCGACGGGAACATTCAGAAAGCGCTCGGCCTCGAAATAGTTGCCCTGCCGGTATTTCAAGCGGCCTTGCCGAAACCAGGTTTCATTGCGTGTTGCACTGCGCATGTCGCGAGTGATGATGCGGGAGAAAATGTTATCGGCGGCATCGGGCATGCCAAATTCGGTGTAAATGTCACCTAGCAGGATTTCTGTCTCGGTAATGCCATCAGACAGCCGGCCTTCTGCCTTGTTGAGCAGGATGGCATTCAGTGCTGTAAAACCGTTACCGAGATGGTAGTCATACATGAC
>CAYGBB010000146.1:3936-5623 GCA_964347985.1 uncultured Moraxellaceae bacterium | reverse complement strand
GTATGAATTTTATATGTTTTTAATTAATTGCGTGACCGGCAGGTCATCTGAATTGATCTGAGGATGACGAATTCCTGTGGCGGGTTAAGTGCAGTGCATGGAGGTGTCATGGTCAGCGTGTTGCCAGCCACTCCTGTATCCTGGCAATGACCCAGTCGCCATCGTCCAGGGTCAGGTCATGACCGGCGGTGGGGTGCGCGACCAGAGGCCACCGCCAGTGTTCAGCGATGCGTGTGGTGCATACCGGATTCACGATGCGGTCGCCCAGCCCCTGTAGCAACAACACATGTTCGTGGGGGCGAGCGGGTGGTGCGGAATAACGGGCAGCTGCCAGCAACTGGCGCAGAGCATTCATGCGTGAGGTGGGGTGAGTGGTGGCGTAACGGGCCCATTTCTGTGCCAGAACGGCCTTGTTGGGATACAGATTGCAGCTCATGTCGAGAACGTTCTTCTCGCGGATGACCGGGTCATGTTCCAGCAGCAGGCTTTTCAGGATGATGGGGTAGTTCTCGGGGCGCAGCCGATCGGTAAATCCACTCATGCCCCGCAGGGAGGTGTTGATCAACACGGCCCGTTCGACATCAGCGGGGTACTGCTCCATCCACTCGATCGCCGTGATGGCACCCAGTGACAGCGCAAGGACATTGACGGGGCCATGAATGTGGCGAGCGCCCAGTTGCCTGCGCACCGAGGCGACCATGCCGCTGATGCTGGTGGGGCTGGTGCGATCACTGAGATCGCCATTTCCGGGTAGATCGAGCAGCACCACGATCGCGTCGGGAAAGGCTTGCCGGAAGCGCCTGGGGAAATCTTCCCAGTGCCGGTGTTCACGGACAAGGCCGCGCAAGAAAACCCAGATGTTCGTGGACATATGGTCCCTCCTTTCCGATCCCTGCCGAAGCCGTGAGGGTTGACCCCCGCAGCCAATCCTTGAGTCTGCCTTGTCCTTGCCGTTGCTGCAGGCTTCTGGGACTCTTGCCGGACTATAACAAGATCCTTTCCGGACCCGTAATGAAACGTCTCCCTGTTTACGATGCGCTGGTGATTGGCGCGGGCATCAGCGGCTCCAATATTGCGTCAAGGCTACAGGCGGCGGGCATGAAGTGCCTGCTGCTGGAGGCAGGGCACTGGCTGAACCGCCACACCTATCCGCGGAATGAGCGCGACAGCAACTCGAGCCTGTTCTGGGGGGGAGGCATGGAACTCAACACCTCCACCACGATGGCGATTCTGCGTCCGAAAGTGGTGGGTGGCGGCTCCATTGTCAATCAGGCCCTGCTGGATGAGTTTGATGATAGTGCCTTTGACAGCTGGCGCGCCCGGTCCGGTGTGGATTTTCTTCGCAAGGCAACCTTTGATCCGGTTTACGAGCAGATCAAGAAGGATATCCCTAACGAAAAACTCGATCATGCCTTTGATAACGGCAATGCCCGTGTTTTCCACGAGGGGTTGCAAGCCTGCGGGTATGAAACCGCCAGCCTTACCCGCGCACAACGTGGCTGCCGGTTTGAAGAGGGTAATGACTGCATCGAGTGCCTGGGGGGCTGCCGTCTCGACAGCAAGCAAAGTACACCGGTTGCGGTGTTGCCGAAGGGGCTGGCGAGCGGCCTGCAATTGCTGGCGGATTGTGAGGTGACACAGATTGTGCCGGGGCGTGAGATGCAGCGCGTGTATGCACGGCATCCGG
>CAYGBB010000146.1:0-3926 GCA_964347985.1 uncultured Moraxellaceae bacterium | reverse complement strand
GGTGCACGGAGCCCTGCGTTTCGAGGCAAAACGGATTGTGCTGGCATCGGGTGCCATCGGTAATTCAAAGCTGCTGCTGGGCTCTGCCGGATTTTCCGGAAAGCTGCCCATGCTGGGACAGAATTTCTGGACACATCCGCAGTACATGATGTTTGGTCTTTATGACAAACCGGTGTTCGCCTGGAAGGGTCCCATGCAGTCCTGGAAGACGGCGGATTCGCGTTTCCGGGCACAGGGGTTCAAGCTGGAAAACGTGTTTGCGCCGCCCGTGGCCGTGTCCATGCTGATGCCGGCACTGGGGCGTGAGCTGTCCAGGAACATGCGCAAGATCGACAGCATGGCCTCCATAGAAGTCGCCATTCGTGATGAAACACCTGGTCGAATCACGTTGTCGGGCAATGGCCGGGTGACGATTCACAAGGAGCTGGGGGCGGAAGACAAAAAGCGCGTCGATTCAGGCAAGCAGGTGATTCGCGAAGCCCTTGCCAAAACAGGTGCTACACGCGTGATCGATGGCAAGTTTGGCATTGGTTTGCATCTCATGGGCGGGCTTTGTCTGAACCAGAATGAAACCGGCGGCTGCATTGCACCAGACTTCCGCCTGCATGGCTTTCCCGGCATCTGGTGTGCGGATTCGTCCAGTTTTCCCACCGCCCCCGGCATTAACCCCTCGCTCACCATCATGGCGCTGGCTCGTCTGGCCACCAACAGCATACTGGAGTCGGCATGAACGCCACGCGTTATCTAAGCTCTCGCGAACTGTCGGCATTGAATCGTCTCGGTGACATTTTTTGCCCTGGTGATGATGTCTTGCCGAAGTTTTCGGATACCGGCGCGGTGGCCCGGTTTGATGACATGGCCGATTACATGGTGATATCGGATCGTGAGGATCTGAAACTCCTGCTCACGGTATTTTCATTCCTGCCGCTCTTCATGATTCGCCTGTTTCTCTCTGTGTTTGGCGTCATGGAGCGGTTGCCGGGGGCGCCCGGCGCCTTGGGGCGACTGGTCATGTTTGGCCTCAAGGGGGTGGTGACGACCCTTTACTATGGGTTTGCCGATAATGATGGCAGGAGCGGCGACACGGTAAAGCGGGCGCTGGGCTGGGATGCCGATATCCGTTCGCCGATTTCCAATAATGATGATCTGGTCAAGCCAGAGGACGTGAATCCCATGAATCAGGCTGTACAGAATGTACCTGTAGATGCGGCAGCTGTGTTTGTACGTGCCCGTCAGGCTCAGCCGGCATTGCGCAGGCTCAGCGTGCGCGAGCGTCTGGCGTATGTGCACCGCCTCAATGCGCTGGTTCGTGACGAGCGTGAAGCGATTGTCAGCCGTATCCAGCAGGAGACGGGCAAGTCGCGGACGGATGCCCTGATTTCTGAAATATTTCCGTTGCTGGAGCATTTCGAGTTTCTCATCAAGTACGCTGAAAAGGCGCTGGCCGATGAAACCGTGCCGACACCGCTGGCGATGATGGGCAAGAAGTCGAAAGTGTTTTACGAGCCGATGGGCACGATTCTGGTGATTTCACCCTGGAACTATCCGTTTTATCAGGCGTTGACGCCCATCACGGTGGCACTGGTGACCGGCAATGCCGTGGTCTACAAGCCGTCCGAGATCACGCCACTGGAAGGTCTGGTCGAGTCCTTTCTCGAGCGTGCGGGCGTGCCGGAAGAGTGGGTGCAGATTGTCTATGGTGCCGGCGATGTCGGTAGCCAGTTGATTGCACAGCGCCCGGACAAGATTTTCTTCACGGGCTCGGTGGGCACCGGCAAGAAGATCATGGCGCAGGCCAGCCAGCAGCTCATTCCGGTGGAGCTGGAACTGGGCGGCAAGGACCCGATGCTGGTGTTTGATGATGTGAACATTGAACGAGCCGTGCAGGGTGCCCTGTGGGGTGCGCTGACCAACAGTGGCCAGAGTTGTACCAGTGTCGAGCGCTTGTATGTGCAGCGCAGCATCTACAATGTCTTCCGTGACCGTCTGGTGGCTGCCGCCAGGCAGATCACGCTGGGTATCGACAAGGATGGCAGTGCGGACATGGGGCGCATGACCAGTCCCCGTCAGGTCAGTATCGTCTGTGATCTGGTCGGTGATGCCAGGGCCAATGGCGCCACGCTGCTCTGCGGCAACGAGTGGGATGGCAAGAGTGAGTTCATTCCCCCCATCATCATCGAGGGCTCAACGCATGCCATGCGCATCAATCAGGAGGAACTGTTTGGTCCGGTGGTGACAATTTTTCCGTTTGACTCCGAGGAAGAGGCCATTCGCCTGGCGAATGACTCGGCTTTCGGCTTGTCGGCAAGTGTGTGGTCGGCGGACAAGACTCGTGCCGAGCGTGTTGCCAGGGCTCTGGTGACGGGGAATGTGTCGATCAACAACGTCATGCTGTCGGAAGGCAATCATGCCCTGCCGTTTGGTGGCGTCAAGGATTCCGGTATCGGTCGTTACAAGGGTGTGCATGGCCTGCGTGGCTTCTGCAACCAGAAGTCGGTGCTGATGGATGCGGACAGCAAGAAAATTGAGGCCAACTGGTATCCG
The DNA here is from genome assembly GCA_964347985.1 of uncultured Moraxellaceae bacterium. Taxonomy (GTDB): domain Bacteria; phylum Pseudomonadota; class Gammaproteobacteria; order Pseudomonadales; family Moraxellaceae; genus UBA2031. The sequence continues at coordinate 1,382 of CAYGBB010000146.1, read as the reverse complement.
TATACGGCAAAAAAATACGGCTTGTTCGGACAGCTGACCCAGGCCCTGTTCAGTCATGGCCCGATGGCGCTGGTGAAGTTTGCCATTAGCGGCATGTCGCTGGAAGGGTATAGTCAGAAAGCAAAACGTGGTGAATGAGTTCCCTGTGCCGAGCGCTGCAATGCATCCGGCACAGGGGTGGCATGACCAAACCAACGAAACGAATTTTATGGCTGCTCCTTCCTACTCGCGCTACAAGTCCCTGCTCGCCAATGAGCGTTTGCCCTCTGCATTTGTTGACCTGGAGGCACTGGAGGCGAATGCCCGCTTGATGCTGGCGTCGGCCGGGAAAATGCCGATTCGTGTTGCCTCCAAGTCCATTCGCAGTGTGGCCGTGTTGAAGCATGTCTTTTCACTGAGCCAGCAGTTCCAGGGGGTACTCTGCTTCAGTGCGGAAGAGGCGGTCTTCCTGGCAGATGAAGGCATTGATGATCTGGTCGTGGCTTATCCAACGGTGCAGCCTGCTGCCGTGCGTGCTGTGTGTGAGCGCGTGCAGGCAGGCAAGCGCATCAGCCTGATGATCGACAGCCCTGCCCATATCGACAGGCTGGCGGCGCTTGCGCGTCCTTATGGCAAGCCGTTGCCCGTCACGATCGATATTGATATGGCCTCTGATTTTCCGGGGATTCATTTTGGCGTGTGGCGATCACCCGTGCGCAGCAAGGAAGCGGTACTGGGCTTGTGGCGGCTGATCCGCCAATACCCGCAACTGACGCTGGATGGCGTCATGGGTTATGAGGCACAGCTTGCCGGTATCGGCGATGCCGTGCCCGGCCAGGCGGCAAAAAATACCGTGATCCGTTTTCTCAAGCGTCGCTCTGGCGCAGAAGTATTTGCGCGGCGTGCCATGCTGGTGGACGCGCTCAGGCAGGACGGTGCCATGCTGCGCTTTGTGAATGCAGGCGGCACGGGCAGTCTGGAGCAAAGCCGGGGCGACAGCAGTATTACCGAGTTGGCGGCCGGTTCGGGGTTTTATTGCCCGTTGCTGTTTGATAATTACAGTGACTTGAAGTTGCAGGCAGCAGCCTTCTTTGCGCTGGAGGTATCACGTATTGCCGGGCCCGGGCGAGTCACTTGCCTGGGTGGCGGCTATGTGGCTTCCGGGGCGCCGGGCGTGGAGAAGCTTCCCCAGCCGTATTTGCCCTTTGGCCTCAAGCTCGACAGCAATGAAGGAACAGGCGAGGTGCAGACACCGTTGAGCGTGCCATCAACGACGAAGCTGGCTGTGGGTGATCCGGTCATCTTCCGCCATGCCAAGGCGGGTGAGTTGTGCGAACGCTTCAACGAGCTTCTGCTGCTGCGTGGCAATGCGATCGAAGCCAGGGTGCCGACCTATCGTGGTC
>CAYGBB010000145.1:0-5696 GCA_964347985.1 uncultured Moraxellaceae bacterium | reverse complement strand
GTACATCATGGACCCGATGGGCTGGCTCATGCTGACCTACGCGCCGGAGCCTGATGAAAAAGCATCGGTGATCAAGGCCGAGGATATTTACAATGATCTCCGAAAACTCCTGAAGGCATCGCGAATTGGCTAATACAACTTTTTCTGCGCGTCTCTGGCTGACGCGGCTGGCGGTGATCGGGGTTCTGATCACGGCGACGGTGGTGGCACTGGGTGCATGGACACGTCTGGAAGACGCGGGTCTCGGCTGCCCGGACTGGCCGACCTGCTACGGTTCCATCACTGTTCCGTTATCCGAACAGGCGATTGCACGGGCCAATGAGCTGTACCCGGATCAGCCTTTTGTGGCGGAAAAGGCATGGCCGGAAATGATTCACCGGCACTTTGCCAAGACGATCGGGTTGCTCTGTGTGCTGATGGCAGGCATTGCCTTGTGGGCAGCACGTCGTGAAAAGGACATTCCGGTAAAGCACGCCGTATTGCTTCTGTTGATGGTGTGCCTGCAAGGTGCTTTTGGTGCCTGGACCGTGACCATGAAACTGTTCCCGCCGGTCGTGACGGGGCATTTGCTGTTTGGATTTGCCACTTTTACCACGCTGTTATTGCTGGTGGTGCGGCTTTCACCGTTTCTGAAAGATTCCCGTAATCACGTGGCAAGAGCATTGTTGCCAATAGCCTGGCTGGCGCTTCTGGTGTTGATCGTACAGATTGCACTGGGTGGCTGGACGGCATCCAACTATGCGGCCACTGTGTGTACTGCCTTGCCGGTTTGCCAGGAGGGCTGGATGGCAATACTGAATGTCCCGGACGCATTTGCCATTCATACCTATGCAGGGACAACGTATGAATTTGCCCCACATCTGGCTCCTGACGCCAAGATCACCATTCATGTGGCACATCGTATCGGCGCCTGGACGACGACCGCTCTGCTTCTGATGGTGGCCTTGCTGCTCTGGTTCCGTGCGGGTGGCGAGCGTTATCGTCGGTTTGCGATGTTCCTGGGGGCAGGCCTGTTGATCCAGGTTCTGCTTGGAATTTCCAATGTCGTATTCCACCTGCCACTTGCTGTGGCGGTGGCCCACAATGTGGTAGCCCTGCTGCTGTTGCAGGTGTTGGTCACACTGATTTACAGCCTCAGGCAGGAAGGAAGGCAATGACAACCGTTGATACCGTCAGCAAACCCCAGGCGCCATTGTGGCGTGCCTATTGGGAGCTGACCAAGCCGGGAGTGGTCGCCCTTCTGATGGTGACAGCCGTGATTGGCATGTTCCTGGCGACACCCGGGATGGTACCGTTACGTGTGCTGGTGCTGGGTTCACTGGGTATGGCGCTGGCGATGATGGCCTCGGCGGTAATTAACCAGATCATGGACCAGCGCATTGATGCCATCATGGCGCGTACACACAAGCGTCCGCTGGTGCAGGGCCGGGTGGATACGCGCGCGGCCCTGATATTCGCAGCGATACTTGCCACCGCATCGCTGTTCATTCTGGATGTGTTCATCAATCGGTTGACCGCGATCCTGACCTTCTTCGGCATCATCGGGTACGCCTTCATCTATACGCTGTGGCTCAAGCGTGCGACGCCCCAGAATATCGTGATTGGAGGGCTGGCCGGAGCCATCCCTCCGCTGCTTGGCTGGACGGCAGTCACCAATGAGGTGCATCCTCATGCATTGCTGCTGGTGCTGATCATCTTCGCCTGGACGCCACCTCATTTCTGGGCGTTGGCAATTCATCGCCGTGATGAATATGCCAAGGCAGAAATCCCCATGTTGCCGGTCACCCATGGGCTGGAGTTCACCAAAACCTCTGTCCTGCTTTACACGGTAATTCTGTTGCTGACGGCGTTGCTGCCGTATCTGACGGGTATGAGCGGCCTGATTTATCTGGCGGGCTCCTCTGTGCTGGGAGGGATCTTTCTGCTGTACGCCCTCAAGCTCAAGTTCCGGAATGATCCAAAGGTTCCGATGAAGACCTTCGGCTACTCCATCACGTATCTGTTTCTCCTGTTCTTTGTGTTGTTGCTCGATCACTATTTCACCTTCCGTCTGGTGTGATTCCTGACCTGACCGATTTCTCAAGATTCTGTGAAGCGCATGCTGGCGGTGGCCAGCATGCGCTGATAGTGTTGGCTGCAGTCAGTCAAACGGTCGCAGGGCCGGATCAGAGGGAGTGAGTCATGATGGGGTTGCTGCTGTTCTTTGGTGTGCTGGTGCTGATTGCACTGGTCTTTGTGGGCATCTTCAATCGTCTGGTGACGCATCGTAACCGCTTCAAGAATGCCTTCTCGCAAATTGATGTTCAGCTGCAGCGGCGCTACGAGCTGATTCCCAATCTGGTCGATACCGCCAAGGCCTATCTGGCCCATGAAAAAGACACGCTGACCAATGTCATTGCTGCCCGTAATCAGGCGGTATCTGCCGAGCGGGCCGTGGCAGCGGCGGTGGATGATCCCGAGAAAATGGCAAGGCTGTCTCAGGCCGAAGGCGCACTGGGTGCCTCATTGGGGCGCTTGCTGGCAATTTCTGAAAACTATCCGGATCTCAAGGCCAATGAAACCATGCAGCAATTGATGGAGGAGCTGGCATCCACGGAAAATCGCGTGGGCTTTGCCCGACAGGCTTTCAATGATGCGGTCATGGAGTACAACATCCATCGCGAGAAGTTTCCCAACTTCTTTGTGGCCGGAGCATTCGGGTTTCCCCAGGCGACCCAGCTGGAAATTCCGAATGTGGAGGCCCGGCAGCCCGTGCGTGTCAGTTTCTGATCGCCAGTCATAAGCCGGTATTTCGCTCACCATGAACTTCTTTGAGCATCAGGAAAACGCCCGTCGACAGACCGGGCGTTTGCTCGTGTATTTTCTGGCGGCCGTTGTCCTGATTGTCCTCGCGGTGAATCTGGCACTTTATGTGCTCGTGGCCTGGTTGAAGGTAGATCCCCAAGGCACCCCGCTTTGGCATGTCTGGTCCAGCCAGGCTGTCATTGGTGCCCTTCTCCTGATTGGTGGCGGAAGCCTCCTTGAGTATTTGAGGTTGCGTGGCGGCGGGCGGGCCTTGGCCAAAATGGTCGGTGCCCGTCACATTGATTTTGCGACGACCGATCCCGAAGAACGCCAACTCGTCAATGTTGTGGAAGAAATGGCCATTGCCTCGGGGGTGCGTGCCCCGATGGTATATGTCATGGATCGGGAGCCAGGCATCAATGCGTTTGTGGCGGGACTATCCCTGAATGACACGGTCATGGTGGTGACCCGGGGTGCTCTGGAGACATTTGATCGCGAGGAGATGCAGGCCGTGGCGGGTCACGAGTTCAGTCATATCCTGAATGGGGACATGCGCCTGAATATTCGTCTGATGGCGTTGCTGGCCGGCATTCTGGCTATCGGCCAGATGGGTGGATTCATGATGCGCTTGTCGTGGGATGACGACAGGGGTAGTTCAGGTCGCCGCCGTGGCGGCATCATCTATCTTTTCGTGGTGGGTCTGATGTTGTGGCTGATCGGTTATATCGGCCTGTTTTTCGGGCGACTGATCAAGGCGGCCATTTCGCGGCAACGTGAGTTTCTGGCAGACGCCTCCAGCGTACAGTTCACCCGTAATCCGGGCGCACTGGCGAATGCGCTGCTCAAGATTTTGCATGGCAGTGGGCAATCCTGGCTGCACAGCCTGCATGCAGAGGACATGAGCCATCTTTGCTTCGGTGAAACACTGAAATTTTCATCCCTGCTGGCAACCCATCCTCCTCTGGACGAACGCATTCGCAAGCTCGGAGCCGAATATCTGGTGCGAGGACGTGTGCGGCAGCGCGCCTTGCGTCGGCAACAGGAGACCGTGGCGGACAGGGTGCAGCAGGACGATATGCCGGTAGCGGCAAAGACCGCCATTGAGTTGGCGCCGATCCCGTTTGTCATGGCGGGAGCAGGGTTACTGACGGACATGCCGGGATCGGCAGGCATGCCGGTTGCGTTGGCTGCACAGGCAGTCAGCCTGCTGGAGCGAGTCGGCACCGTCAATCCCGCCGAGCTTGCTTCTGCAACAGAGCTGCATCGCCGGTTACCGGAGTCGATCAAGCAGGCCCTGCAGTCCAGCACGGGTGCGCAGTGTCTGTTGTTTGCGGTAGTGGCCCGCCAGAACAGTCTTCAGCCCAGTCAGAATCGTGCTTTCCTGCAAGAGCAGTTGCCAACGCTGGCACCACAGGCAATGCAGCTGTATGCACAACTGGAGGGGTTGAGCATACGGTTTGCCTTGCCGCTGACTGAGCTGGCGTTGCCGCGCCTGCAGGTGCTGAGTGACGAAGAACAGAAAAACCTGCTGGCACGCCTGCAATTGTTTGCGCGTCTGGACAGGCACCTTAGTACGTTCGAGTTTGCGTTGTTGATGCTCATGCGCAAACAGTTGCTGAGGTTGCCACCCGCACGGCCCGTGAAGATTGAGCAATGTCATGACGTGGTGGCGCTGGTACTTGCCATCCTGTTGCAGACAGGGGGAATGGAAGGCGAGGTTCTGCAACGGACGCATGCCCGATTGATGCGAACCCTGACTCTGCGGGTATTGCCGTTTCCGGTAGTGGGTTCTGCCCGTTTCTCGCAGCTGGCGAGGGAAGTGCAAACCCTGGCGGGCTTGTCTTTGCCGGATCGGCATCATGTTCTGGAGCTGGCCGCAACGGCTGTGCTGGCGGATGCAGAAGTGCGCCTGGAGGAGTATGAGTTGTTGCGGGTGGTGGCGGCATTGCTGGACTGCCCGATGCCAATGCTGGCCACCTAAAGCGGGATTTCCGGTGTGCCCTTGAGGGGTTGTCGCGGATGCAGATATGCCTGTTTCGTGACAATTGCAAGGCGAATTCATTCCGTGTCTAATCAGGTCGATCCGCTGCAAACCCATCAGGAACCGGATGTTCATGAATGGGCGGTTACGGTTGATGAAGGTGTCAGCGGCTGTTAAAGCTCATGGTGTTCAAGTGAGCTGTTTCAAGTTCAAAGAGTCAGAGGTTTTGCAACATGTCCAATCGTGAACAAGGCACTGTAAAGTGGTTCAATGACGCCAAAGGTTTCGGTTTTATCCAGAGACCGGGCGGCGAAGATGTGTTTGTGCACTTCCGCGCCATCCGGGGTGATGGCCATCGTTCGCTGAAGGATGGCCAGAAAGTTGAGTTCACTGTGGTGAAGGGCCAGAAGGGCTTCCAGGCGGAAGACGTGCTGCCCCTCGACTGAGCGATCATAGGCCCCGCGAGCGGGGCTTTTTGTTGCCGCTGTCAGTGCTGAGCCACATGGGTATGCATGTGGTAATGACTGCTATTGTCCCGTGTTGCTCCGCATGCTGCCGACTGGGCAGATTGTCTCCTGCTTTCCCCGTGGTGCATCAGCTGCGCCTGGTCCCCATACTCTGGTAGATGGCTCTGCATGGCCAGCCCGGCACATTTTGACTGGTTGTCTGCCGTGCGGACCGGGTGTTTGGTTGCCGGAAGCTGTTCATGTGCAAGTGATGTGGCCGCCCGCCCGTCAGCGGGCTGCAGACCGGACGGGTGCCTGACGTGCCTTACCTCGGGGCGGTCTTGAGGGCGGGGCGGAGTGTCTCCAGCCACGACTGGCCCAGGAGGGCGCCGGGATGGCTGGTTGCCAAGGCCAGCCCGTCCTTGTCGGGCGAGAACACTAATGGAAACAAAAGGTTAAAATGCGTAAGCTTGGGGGCGCGGTCA
>CAYGBB010000144.1:0-5706 GCA_964347985.1 uncultured Moraxellaceae bacterium | reverse complement strand
GTAGTGAAATCACCTTGTGTTTTCATGACCCTGCCGATGTTGCTGAAAGGGGTATGGCACATGATCAATCTGCAAAGATTTAACGAGGTGGAAGAGCTGATCAAGGATGGTCAGCATCGAAAGGCAAGGCATCTGATACGGGATATGCTGGCAGAGATAAAGCAGCATTTCATCGAGCTTGACGAGCAATCCAGTGTGGTGAAAGGGCTGTTGTCGGATACGCTGGACATGCTGCTTGGTTTCACTCACGAATCACAAATCAGCCTGAACGCGATCAGGGCCGCCAGGCTGCTGGCGAAGGGGCAGAGTTACGTATCTTCTGATTCAGTGGTGCCGCACTGGCAAAATACCTGCTGGTAAGGGGGCAGTGAACAACACACTTTTGCGCGCTCAGGTGTCGTTACGGAGCTGACTCACGGAACTGACTTGGCGATTGCCCGGTCCAGCGCCGAAAGGCCTTCGCGAAAGCACTTTCGTCGGAGAAGCCGAGTTGCTCGGCGATGTCGGCCATTCGGCTATCCGGCTGTTGCAGTGCCTTCTCGGCAAGTTGCCGCCGCGTTGTATCCTGTAACAGTTTGAACGACGTGCCATCATCTGCGAGCAGGCGGTTCAGGTGGCGACCGCTCATGTGCAGTTGCTCGGCGATCTCTTCCTTGTTGGCCGCCGGGCTTTTCTGCAACAGGATCTTGACCTGACAGGCTAGCGTCCGGCTGTCCAGGCTGGCCAGCATCTGGTCGGCCAGTAGCCGCAGGTGCCGGGTGACTGCCGGATTGCTCTGGATAAGGGGCAGGGCGGCTTGCTCTGCCGTAAAGCAGATTTCATTCTCCCGAGCCTCAAAGTCGGCCTTGCAACCCAGCAGGTTCTCGTAATCCGCCGGGTCTGCAGCCGCACGGTGCTGGAAGTGCACACAGGTCGGAATGAAGGCTCCTCCACTGGTCCAGCGACCGAGATGCAGCAAGGTGCCGAAGACGGCCTCCACGCGCTCCCGGGTGCGGCAGTGGAAGTGTGTCACATAGCGCAGGTGCCATATCGGGGTGCCGCGCTCCAGAAAAAACTCGCCGCCTTCCCCGATGATCTGCTGGTAATCCACCAGCATCTCCAGTGCTTCCTCCAGATTGTCGCAGCTCATCAGCAGCAGCCCCACGATGTCGAGACTGCCGGGTTGGGCATCCAGCCCCAGGCGTAGCCCGATCAGGGGATCGTCGCTGGCCGCGCAAAACTCGTCCCAGACACGGTCCTGCACTTCCATGGGAACGCGCGTGGCATCCGGATGTTGCTGCATCCATGCCGTGGCCGAGGCGGGCAGGGTGATGCCAAGCCGCGGGCAGGCTGCCAGCATGGCTTTTAGGAAATGGAGAGATACACTGGGTGAGAGCTGAGCCATCTGTACGTTTTACTGTCCTGTTTTAACCACAAGCCTGTCCCGTGCGACACGGGAGTCCCTGTGGGGTGCTGCGTATAGTGACCGGGAATCAAGCCGGAGAGCAACTCGCCGGCACAACCTGTCAACGCGTTGAGGAGAACAGGAATAACATGACGCTTCCCTATGCAGTTATCGGTGCCGGCCCCATGGGCCTCTGCACGGCGCGCCAGCTGAAAAAATACGGTATTCCCTTTGTCGGTCTGGAACAGCACAGCGATGTCGGCGGATTGTGGGATATCGACAATCCGCACTCCACTGTTTATGAGACCGCTCACCTGATTTCGTCAAAGCACACGACAGAGTTCACGGAATTTCCGATGAGTGATGATGTGGCGACTTATCCGCATCAGCGTGAGTTGCGCCAGTACTTTCATGACTATGCCATGAATTTCGGCCTGTACGACAATTACGAGTTCAGGACAAAAGTGGTGCGAGTGGAGCCTGCCGGAGAGGCCTGGTCAGTTGTGACGGAGTGTGATGGTGTGCAGACGCGCCGTGACTTTGCGGGCGTACTGATTGCCAATGGCACGCTGCATCATCCGTTGATGCCAGGTTTGCCAGGGTATGACGGCGAGCTGATTCATGCGGCCCAGTACAAGCGGCCTGAGCAGTTCTGGGGCAAGCAGGTACTGGTAGTAGGCTGTGGCAACAGTGCCTGCGATATTGCCGTGGATGCCGTGCATCATGCCAATAGTGTGGATATCAGTGTGCGTCGGGGTTATTACTTTGTGCCCAAGTTTGTGTTTGGAAAACCGGCCGACACATTGGGCAAGCTCAGATTGCCGCGGCCGTTGAAACAGTTTCTTGACGGGCTAATGATTCGTGCATTCATGGGCAAGCCCAGCGATTACGGTCTGCCAGACCCGGACTACAAACTGTATGAATCACACCCGGTGGTGAATTCACTGGTGCTGTATCACCTGGGTCATGGTGATATTCATGCTCGTGGTGATATCGCGAAGGCCGAGGGCAAGACGATCACTTTCAAGGACGGTCGCTCGGCTGATTATGACATGGTGCTGATGGCCACCGGCTACAAGCTTGATTATCCCTTCATTCACAGCAAGTTGCTCAACTGGCATGGCGCGGCGCCACAGTTATATCTGAATTGCATGCATCCAGAACTGGATTCGCTATTCATGATGGGTATGGTGGAGGCTACCGGCCTGGGCTGGCAGGGTCGTGATGAACAGGCCGAGATGGTGGCGCTTTATATCCGGCAGTTGCAGGCCGGCAAGGCATCAGCATTGAATCTCAAACAGCATAAATCGACGCATTATTCGCAATCTAAAGATGGCGGCTACAAGTATCTGAAGCTGGATCGCATGGCGTATTACGTAAACAAGGATGACTACCGTGATGCCCTGAAAAAACACATTGGCGAGCTCAAGGCTGATCTAGGCTGAAGCTGGCAAGTGCTCGCATCTTGAAAGAAGAATATGACCATGCTCAGTAATGTCCGTATCGATTTCGACAGTGAGAGTGTGCTTGCTCTCAACATAATCATGGCCCTCATGATGTTTGGGGTGTCATTGACGCTCAAGCCAGAAGACTTTACCCGTGTGGCAAAATCGCCAAAGGCCACGCTGGTAGGGCTGGTTGCCCAGTTCATGGTCTTGCCGGCATTAAGTTGCCTGTTTACCTGGGCGTTCAGGATTGATCCCGAACTGGCGCTCGGCATGATTCTGGTGGCGGCCTGCCCGAGTGGCAGCTTTTCCAATCTGATGACGTTTGTGGCGCGGGGTAATGTGGCCTTGTCGGTCAGCATGACATCCATTTGTTCGCTGGCGGCACTGGTCATGACGCCATTCAACTTCTGGTTGTATGGTTCGCTCAATCCGTATACCCATCCATTGATGCATTCGATCAATGTGGATGCCGGCCAGATTCTTGGCCTGGTGCTTCTGGTACTGGTGCTGCCGCTGATTGCGGGCATGCTCTTTGGTCGGCAGTGGCCGGTTCTGGCCGAGCGGCTGGAGAAGCCCCTGCGCCCGATTTCACTGGTCATCTTTCTGGTGTTTGTCGGGATTGCCTTTACCAAAAACTTTGAGCTTTTCACAAAATACATGCATCTGTTTGCAGGCCTGGTCATCCTGCAGAACCTGATTGCCCTGTGCTCAGGTTATTTTGCCGCTCGCGCCATGAAGCTGTCGGACGCAGACAGTCGTGCAGTCACCATTGAAGTGGGCATCCAGAACTCCGGTCTGGCACTGGCCATCCTTTTCACCTTTTATCCCAACGCCGGTGGCATGATGGTGATCGCTGCCTTCTGGGGCGTCTGGCATCTGGTCAGTGGCACCATTCTGGCCCAGTGGTGGGCGCATCATCCGCCCCGTGACGAGGTCACTACAGTGGCAGGAGGTCTGACATGCAAAAGCGAATCCTGATTACGGGTGCGGCCGGCTATGTCGGCAGCCAGCTCGGCGAGCGCCTGTCGCATGTGCATGATGTATTCGGCGTGGACATCCGGGCCGGGCAGTCCGGTTTCCCTGTCTCGGTCATGGATGTGCGTGATCCGGCGCTGGCTGAGCACATGCGCAGCAATGCCATCACCCATGTGGTGCATCTGGCATCGGTCCTGCAGCCCGGGCCGGACCGTCAGCGTGATTACGACATTGATGTGAACGGTACGCGCAATGTACTGGATGCCTGCATCAGTGCCGGCGTGCAGCACCTCACGTATACCAGCAGTGGTGCGGCCTATGGCTATTATCCGGACAACCCCGAGTGGATTGACGAATCCGATGCCTTGCGCGGAAATCCCGAGTTTTCCTATTCGGACCACAAGCGGATGATCGAGGAGATGCTGGCGTCGTACCGGCAGCAGCATCCCGGTTTGTCCCAGCTTGTCTTTCGTCCCGGAACCATTCTCGGCGCCAATACCAACAACCTGATCACCAATCTTTTTCGCAAAAAGCGCTTGCTGGCGGTTGCCGGCTCGGCATCGCCGTTTGTCTTCATCTGGGATCAGGATGTGATCAATGCCATCGAATACGGCATTGAGCGCAGTACAACCGGCATCTACAACATGGCGGGTGATGGTGCGCTGAGCATGGACGATATCGGCAGGATTCTCGGCAAGCCGGTCATGCATGTTCCGGCGGCCCTGATCAAGACGGCGCTGGCCATTGGCAATGCCCTGCATCTCACGCGCTATGGTCCGGAACAGGTCAATTTCCTGCGTTACCGGCCGGTATTGTCCAATCGCCGGTTGAAGGAAGAGTTTGGCTACCAGCCCTCAAAGTCATCAGAAGACACTTTCCGCTACTTTGCGCGCCATGCGCTCCATGTTCTGGTCTGAGGAGGGCACCATGAATGTGGTGGTAATTGCCGGTGATACCAGCGTTCCCGGCTGGTCTGTGGCGCAACTGTTTTTTGCTGCCGGGCAGCTCACATGACGGCAGTGCTGTGGCTGGGGCTGTGCATCCTGCTGGCCTGGACCATCGAGGCCATGTCGGGCTTTGGCAGCATTGTGATTGCCCTGTCGCTGGGGGCGTTGCTGCTGCCGATTGAATCCATGCTGCCCGTGCTGGTTACGCTTAATGTGCTCACATCGTCATGGCTGGCCTGGCAGCATCGCCGGCATATCGACCGGCAATTGCTGTTGCGCCGGATTATGCCGGCCATGCTGGCGGGTACGGTGTGCGGTGTTTTTCTGCGGGACCTGTTGCCGGGTGCGGCGCTCAAGACCGGTTTTGCCTTGCTGATTATCTGGTTTGCGCTCAGGGAACTTTGGGCCATCCATCACCGGCACGTGCGCACGCCCCATGATGCGGTCATTACACAAGGCCTGACGGGGGCTGCCGGCATTACGCACGGCCTGTTTGCGTCCGGCGGCCCGCTGCTGGTGTATGCCATGGCCGGCAGTGGTGTGGACAAGGCGCGTTTCCGGGCCACACTGGTTACAGTCTGGCTATTGCTGAACGGGGTGCTGTTTTCTGCATTTCTCTGGCAGGGAAAAATTGCGGCACATGTGACGGAGATTGCCGGGTATTTGCCGGTGGTTATCCTGAGTGTCTTGCTGGGTAATCGCCTGCACCACGGTCTTGATGAAGAACGCTTCCGGCACATGGTGTTCTGGTTGCTGGCAGTGGTGGGGGTGTCCTTGCTGTTGTCGCAGTTGCGTCTGTTGTTCTTCTGATCTTTTTCCCTGGGGTGTTGCCCTTTTTGTGTTGCGCAGGCCGGTGATGTATTACCGGCCTTTTTTTGCCTTGCAGAAAGAAAAAACCCGCCATAACGGCGGGTTTTTTCTTGAGTCATCAGTACGTGGTCAGGCAGCGCTC
>CAYGBB010000143.1:0-5714 GCA_964347985.1 uncultured Moraxellaceae bacterium | reverse complement strand
GCATTACGAAATCTGCGAGGAGGCAGAGACGCTCAGTGTCATCATTCATACCAATGGCGATCCACACTGGCGGGCGGTGGAGTTTGCGACCGGATTGATCATCGGACTGTTGCGTTTTCGCCTGGATGCCGGCTTGTCCCCGTTGTCGGTTGCCCTGGCATTCGACAACCCGGCCGGGCAGCCGGCCTATGAAGGTTACTTTGGCTGCCCGGTCGAGCAAGGGGCGGCTTCCACAATCCTGGTCCTTCCCCTGACGGCATATCGTGAGGCGCCCGCTGGCTCTGATGTCGCCCGCCATTTTGAACCAGTGCTGGAACAGCGCCTGGCCAGCCTGGAGATGGCCGCCGGCTGGGCACCAAAGACCGCTGTCAGCATTCGCCGGCACCTCGTCGATACTGCAACTGAGCCGACCCTGGCCGGGGTGGCCGAGACGCTGAATGTGAGTCCGCGCAGCCTGCAACGGCACCTGACAGCGGAGAACACTTCGTTTCAGGATGTGCTGGATGAGATCCGGCGTGAGCTGGCGCGGCAGTGGCTCATGTCTCGTCAGTGGGGGCGGGCAGGTAACATGACCGAACTTGCACTGGTATTGGGGTTCTCCAGCAGCAGCGCCTTCAGCCGGGCTTTCCGCCGCTGGTTCGACAAGACCCCAGGGCAAGCCGCCCGGGAGGGATTTGGCATATAAGCACGCAGCGCCAGAGTGGCTGTTCATCCGGTTATCGCGACGCCTGTTCGGCAGGGGCTTGATTGTCCTGGGCTGTCAGGGCATTGTTCCTCAATGTGTGCACCAAAATGAATCACTACTGATAAGAATTCATAATAAAATCGTAGCGGCAGGACGCTGCATTGCCTCGGCGGTACGTCCATGTCTTTGTTGCTGGTTTTGTCCTTTCTGCTTGCTCTTGCCTGCATCGCAGTCGCCCTTGTTGCGGTGGCCTGGCGGCGAGCCCATGCCAACCAGAAATCTCTCTCCCTCGATCTGCACGCCAGCGATTCCCAATACCGTCAGTTATTGAGTGTGTCGGATCTGGCGATAGCCGTGCTGGATGAGGCGTGCCATATCGTGGACTGGAGTCCCGTGCTGGAACGGCTTTATGACATGCCCCGTGACGACGTGCTGGGCCGGCAGTTTTTCATGTGCTGTGCCCCTGAAGGTGAAGGTGCGGCATTAACTGCCCGCATGATGGCCATGCGCGACTCCGACTCGGTGCTGGAGTTCGGCTTTGTCATCCGCACGGAAGCAGAGGAGGAGCGGCATTTCCGCTGGCGCGCCCGTCACTTCACCGATGCCAGGAATAACCGTCGTTACTTGTCTCTGGTCGGGCATGATGTCACTGACATCCAGTCCATGCAGCGCTGGTTGGCGGACAGCGAAGCACGTTTCCGCCTCATTTTTGAGTCTGTGCCTGCGCCGTTGGCAATGCTGGATGACAATGGCCGTCTGCTGATGGTCAATCCTGCCTGGGCCAGCTTCTTTGCTTTTGATGCGCCCGAGCAGATGGTCATGCTCAATGTTCAGGACCTGATTCACGAAGAGGACCGTTCGGCCAGCCATGCCGCGATGGCCTCTTTGCAGAGCAATCCGGAATCGCTGTATCAGCTGGAAAAGCGTTACGTGCGACGCGACGGTGATCTGCGCTGGGGATACATGCGTTGTACCCGGTTGACCCTTGCACCAGGGCAGGCCTTCCTGCTGGCGCAAATCAGTGATGTGCATGAACGCAAGCAAACGGAACTGGCTCTGCTGGAAAGCGAGCGGCGGCTGGCTTCGCTGATAGCCAACCTGTCTGGCGCAGTATATCGCTATGAGCTTCCGGCCCTGCGTGGCGGCCTGCATCATGATCGCCCGGCAGACTTCCTCAGTGAGGGAGTGGATGTAATTGGAGGGCATCCCCGGAATCCGTTTGCATCCGATCAGCAGTTGTTCATTCTTGGCCCGTTGATTGCGCCCGAGGATCGCCCCGTACTGCAGGCCGCGCTGGAGGCTGCAATGGCGGGTACCGGGCGTTTCGAGGTGACCTATCGTCTGAGTCACGGGCTTTCCGGCATTCGCTGGGTGAACGAGTCCGGGCGTGTCTGGCAGCGCCCGGACAAGAGCTGGACGGTTGATGGTCACATCAAGGATGTCACTGCCGAGCGCCAGGCGCGTGAGGCTGAGCAGGCTTACCGCACCCTGGTGAGGGAGACCCGTAGTGGTTTTGTCTGCCTCAGCAGTGAGGGGCGCGTGCTGGAGGTGAATGAATCCTTCTGTCTTCTGCTGGGGCTGGATGATCCGGATCAGCTGGTAGGGAAATCCCTGGAGGCGTTCATGCCGCCGGGACGTGAGGGCCTGTTGCCGAGGTTCCTGGAGAAGGCCAGGCGTGATGGCGTGCTGCGAGACATGGAGTTTACTTTTCCCGGCAGCAGCGGAGAGGAGATTACGGTATTGGTCAATGCCGTGGCCACGGTGCAGGGAGGACAGCAGGCCATCAAGTGCCTGCTGTTTGATGTCAGTCGCGCACGACAGGATTTCGCCGCACATGCCGCTGCCATGCGGGAAGCGTCGCTGGCCATCGAGGACCGCGAAGACGACTTTGTCGACTAACCGCTGACCGCTGCCACCATCGTTGCGGTGTCAGTGATGCTACGGCGTCAGTGATCTGCCCAGGTGAAGCCGGCCTCAGTGGCATCAGCAAATGCTTCGTGCAGGCGTGCATTCATGCGTTGCAGATTCTCGCCCGTATAGGGTTCTGCTGGGTGCTTGCCCCAGACCGGCCCTGGCCATGCCGCATCATTCTCGTAACGCGCAATCACATGCAGATGCAACTGCGGCACCATATTGCCCAGCGCCCCGATATTGATCTTGGTGGCATTGAAATGCCTGGCTAGCCGCTCGCTGACCCAGCTGGATTCCCTCATTAGCTGGTGCTGCTGTTCAGGATCCAGTTCGAAAATTTCCCTGATGTTCTCCACGCGGGGCACAAGAATCAGCCACGGATAGTGCATGTCATTCATCAGCAGACAATGGCAGAGAGGGAAGTCACCCAGCAGAAGGGTGTCGGCAGCGAGGCGTGGATGAAGAGTGAACATGAAGGTTTACATGAAAGAAGGACCACCGAACTATAACACCGGCAGGCCGGCAGGGCAGGCGTTTTGAGCGCCCGCCTGCCCGGATCAGTTGGCCAGATTGGCAAACATGTCCAGCATCGCTTCCTGGCCACTGGCCGGGTGGGTGGCATCGGTGAAATCGTTGATGCGCGCCCAGTTGTTGGCGACGTCCTCGACACTGATGCCATTGGCCAGTGCAAAGGCAACGCCGCGGGTACGTTCCCAGCGCAGCCGGGCCATATAGCCGGCGCCCACCTCGTACACGCCCCCGCTATTGTCGCGATTGGCCTCGCTGGCCAGCCACAACACCAGAGGGCTCACATACTCCGGCTTCAGTCGGGCCACTACATCCGGTGGCATGATGGTTTCCGTCATGCGTGAACCGGCAACCGGTGCAATCGAGTTCACCAGGATGTTCTTCGACCGGCCTTCCAGTGCCAGCGTTTGCGCCAGCCCATGCAATCCAAGCTTGGCCATTGAATAGTTGGCCTGCCCGAAGTTGCCATAAAGGCCTGATGCGGATGACGTGAAAACGATGCGACCGTAGTCCTGTTCGCGCAGATGTGGCCATGCAGCGTGCGTCAGTTTGAAGGCGCCCTTGACGTGTACGTTGTAGACCAGATCCCAGTCTTCTTCAGTCATCTTGTGGAAGGACTTGTCGCGCAGGATGCCGGCATTATTGATCAGGATGTCGATGCGGCCAAAATTGTCGAGTGCGGTCTGCACGATCTTGTCGCCATCCAGAACCGAATCATAATTGGCAACCGCCTCGCCACCCGCCGCGAGAATTTCATTCACCACGTGCTGGGCAGGGGTGGCACTGCCACCCTCGCCAAGGGTGGATACACCAAGATCATTCACCACGACACGTGCACCACGTGCAGCAAAGGCGAGTGCATGCGAACGACCGAGGCCACCACCGGCCCCGGTCACAATGACAACGCGATCATCAAAGCGGATTTTCATGCTTGATTACAGCCCCATGCCACGGCCAATCATTTCCTTCATGATTTCATTGGTGCCGGCAAAGATCGTGGTGATTCGTGCATCCACATAAGCGCGGGCGACCGGGTATTCCATCATGTAGCCGTAACCACCGTGCAACTGCACGCACTCGGCCACCACTTTGTTGAGCAGGTCGGTGGTCCAGTATTTCGCCATGAAGGCTTCTTCCGGCGAGATGGTGTTGTCGACACACTTCATGACCAGATTATCGATGAAGGTCTGGCCTATGGTGAGTTCGGTTTTCATTTCCGCCATCTTGAAGCGGTTGACCTGGAATGAGCCGATCGGTTTGCCGAACGCCTTGCGCTCCTTCACATAGTTAAGCGTCTGGTCAAAGGCAAACCAGGCGCCGGCCATTGCCCCCACGGCACAGGCAATACGCTCCTGAGCCAGCTTCTGCATCAGGTACATGAAGCCCATGCCGGGCATGCCGAGCAGGTTTTCCTTGGGAACCTTCACGTTGTTGAAGAACAGTTCAGCCGTGTCCTGTGAGTGCAGGCCCATCTTTTCCAGTTTGCGACCACGCTCGAAGCCTTCCATGCCGCGTTCGACAACGATCAGCGAAATACCCTTGTCTTCATGCTGGGCAGCAACAATGACAATATCGGACAGGATGCCGTTGGAGATGAAGGTCTTGGCACCATTCAGCAGGTAATGGTCGCCCTTGTCCTCGATACGGGTCTTGATGTTCTTCAGGTCGGAGCCGGTGCCCGGCTCGGTCATGGCCACGGCAAGAATGGCATCGCCGGACACGATGCGCGGCAGCCAGCGCGCCTTCTGTTCGTCGTTGGCGAAGGAGTCGAGATAGGGACCGATCACATCGTTGTGCAGCATCAGGGCAAAGCCGGACTCACCGACACGGGACAGCTCTTCCGCCATGATCTGCAGATAGCGGTAATCCTTCAGCCCCAGGCCGCCGTACTGCTCGTCGACATACGGGCAGAGAAAGCCGTTGTCGCCCGCCTTTTTCCAGACCTCGCGCGACACGATGCCGGCCTTGATCCATTCCTGGGTATGGGGGCGGACTTCGGCCTCACAAAACTTGCGGAAACTGTCACGGAACGCGTTGTGGTCGGCGTCAAAAATGGCACGTTTCATGGCGATCATGGAGGGCTCCTGTTGAGTGACCGGGAAAAAGGGTCCGGCGATGTTGCAGCGAGTCTGCTCGGGGCGCTGCGGTACGCCAATGACACCTTCGCCCAAAATGAATGACATTTTGTACCAATCAGTCACGATTCCCGTGCAGGCGCTCCCCTGATCTGGTAACTTCATGATTCCAATGAAAAAAGATTATCTGACAGGGAATGCAGTGAGCAGAAATACCATCACCATGGCATACGTGAAGCGGCTGCTTTCCGGAGCGGCGCGTGAGGGCGCCGAGCTTGCTGACCTGATGCGGGAAGCCGGCCTGGAGCCGACCTTGCTGGATCGTCCGGAGGCGGCTCTGGCGACCGGCGACTTCATCCGGCTGATGCAGATTGTCATGCGGCGAACCGAGGACGAATTCATTGGCCTGGGGCGCGGGACAAAATCCAAGCCAGGGACGTTTTCCATGATGGCGCATGCGGTCATCAACTGTTCCAATCTCGAAAAAGCGGTGCAACGCTCCGCCCAGTTTTACA
>CAYGBB010000142.1:0-5761 GCA_964347985.1 uncultured Moraxellaceae bacterium | reverse complement strand
GCCCTGCCCGGCCTGCTCAACAGCCTGCGGCAAGAAGCACCCGAGGTGCGGCTGGCCAGTGTGCGCACCGACCGGCGCGAACTGGAAAACGACCTCATCGACGGGCAACTGGATGTGGCCATGGATGTATTACTGCCGCTGGCGGCGGATATCCGCCGGCTGAAACTGGCGGAGGATCGGCTGGTCGTGGTCGCACGCAAGGATCATCCGCTCGTCATGCGCGGCAAGATCAGTCTGGCGGCTTATCTTCAGGCAGGGCACCTGCTGGTGTCGTCACGCCGGCGTGGCGCAGGATTCGAGGATCAGGAGCTGGCCCGGCTGGGGCATGAGCGCGCTATTGTGCTGCGCTGCCAGCATTATTTTGCCGCCTGCCGTGTCGTGGAAGCGACGGACTATCTGCTCACCATGCCGGCAGGCTATGCGGTGCTGGCGAATACCGGATTGTGCAACCGGCTGCTGGAGCTACCGGTGTCACTGCCACCGCTGGATGTATACCTGTACTGGCATGACAGCCGCGACAATGATCCTGCCAACCAATGGCTGCGCGAAAAAATCACCGGGCTTTATGCCAGTCAGACAACAACACCGACTGGCAGCAACCAATGACATCAGCCAATGACTTCAGCTCAGGTACGATGATGCGTCAGTGATATCCAGCTGCTCCGGTCGCAGATAAATACGCGCATACTTCTCCCACACCCGGGAACGCACAAACAGATCGAAGAGATCCGGATCAACATGATCCTGCTGGCTCATTTTCTGCAGGATGCCGAGCGCCTGCGAAATCTTCATCGGGGCCTTGTAGGGGCGATCACTTGCCGTCAGTGCCTCAAAAATGTCGGCAATGGCCATCATGCGCGCCGGCCATGACATTTCTTCACGCTTCAAGCCGCGCGGGAATCCGGTGCCGTCCATTTTTTCGTGATGGCCACCGGCATATTCAGGCACCCGCCTGAGGTTTTTCGGAAAAGGCAGCGATTCCAGCATCTGGACCGTCACCTTCATGTGGTCATTGATCTTCTGGCGCTCTTCAAACGACAGCGTGCCACGCTCGATGCACAGGAACTTGACTTCATCATCCGTGAGCATGGGCTTTTCCATGCCAAGGTGATCGCGCCATTTCCGCCCGGCAATTCGCTTCACCCGCGCCTGATCCTCGGGCTTCATGAACTCGCCGCCCACATTGGCTTTTTCAATAAACAGGCAATCATCCCGCAGGGCGTTCAGCTCCTCTTCCATGACCTCCTGTAATACGGCGGCCTGTGCTGGTTGTGCCGCAATCTGCCGTAAAAACTGGATTTCCAGTTGCGCCATGGCCGCACTGAAACGGGTTTTCACCGTCTCCACGCCATCCTGCATCAGATGCAGCTTGGTGGCCTTGTCCAGCACTGAATCCGGCGTGGCCAGCTTGCCACAGTCGTGCATCCATGAGGCCACGCGCAGCTCGTACCATTCACCCTCGTCCAGATCAAAACCGGAAAGCGGTCCGTCGGTCACTTCACAGGCGGCCTGCGCAATCAGTTCCGTCAGCACCGGTACACGCTGGCAATGCGCCGACGTATGGGCCGACTTGGCGTCAATTGCCTGTGCAATCACCTTGATGAAGGCATCAAGCAGATCCTTGTGGTCCTGCAAGAGGATCTGGTTATCCAGCGCAATGGCGGCACTGGATGCCAGCGCCGCAATGACGGGCTCAATCTTGCGCGAAAAACTGACGGTTTCACCGCTGTCCTGGTCCTTGGCATTCACCAGCTGCAATACACCGATGATTTCATCGGCATGGTTGCACAGGGGCACACTCAGGAATGACTTGGAGCGGTAATTCGAGCGGGTATCAAACGCCTTGGTTCCGGAAAAATCGAGATGCCGGGCAGCATAGGCATCCTCGATATTCTCCATCTTCCTGGTGAGGGCGGTATGGGTGGCGATGTTGTTGTGATTGGGGGTGCCATCCTCAAGATAGAGCGGCAACGGGGCAAACTGGATGGGGTTGCCGGAGGTGCCTCCCAGGCGCAACTGCAGCGAGTTGTTACGCATGATCTCGAACTCCAGCACCGGCTTGCCCTCCTCCTTCTCCTTGATCAGGTAGAGGGTGCCACCATCGGCATGGGTGATGTCCTGCGCGGCATCGAGAATGCGCTCGAACAGGCGCGACGTATTACGTTCGCCAGACAGGGCCGTGCTGATATCGATAAGCCGCCAGAAGAGACTTTGGTCAAGTTCGGCAGAGGCGCCAAGGGATACACCAGGGGGCATGATCACAGACTCAGGGAGAGTTTTTCTGACTCTAGCACAAGCGACAGCCCGGTCGATCACCCCGAAGCCCTTATGCCCAACGGCAATGAAAAAAGCCCCATAACGGGGCTTTTTCCAAGGCAGACCTGCAGCACGTCTTACTTGTCGCGCAGCTCGCGGCGCAGGATCTTGCCGACCGGCGTCTTGGGCAGGTCATCCCGGAACACGATGTGCCGCGGCACCTTGTAACCCGTGAGGTTGGCACGCATGTGCGCCATGAGGGATTCAGTCGTGAGGGCGGGATCCTTCTTTACCACAAACAGCTTCACGGCCTCGCCTGACTTGTCATCCGCCACACCGACCGCCGCACACTCAAGCACGCCCTCGTGGGCAACAGCCACTTCCTCGATCTCGTTCGGATACACGTTGAAACCGGACACCAGAATCATGTCTTTCTTGCGATCCACAATGCGGATATAGCCATCCGGCTGGATGATGCCCACGTCACCGGTTTTCAGCCAGCCTTCGCTGTCGATGGTCTCGGCCGTGGACTCCGGTCGCTGCCAGTAGCCCTTCATCACCTGCGGACCACGCACGCAGATTTCGCCCGGCTCACCGATCGGGGTTTCCACCCCGTTGTCATCGACCGTCTTCACTTCGGTATTGGGTACCGGCATGCCGATGGTCCCGATCTGCACATGGCCGGGAGGATTCATGGACACCACTGGCGAGGTTTCGGTCATGCCAAACCCTTCAGAGACGCGGCAACCGGTGATGCGCTCCCACTCCTCTGCCGCATGATGCTGCATGGCCATGCCGCCCGCTGCGGTGGTCTTGAGCGCCGAGAAATCAAGATTGCGGAAATCCGCATTGTTCATGAGTGCCACAAACAGCGTATTGAGTCCGGCGAACGAGGTGAACTTCCACTTGGCGAGCTCCTTCACGAAGCCCGGCATGTCGCGCGGGTTGGTAATGAGAATGGCATGGCCACCCATCTCCATCATGCCCAGGCAGCACACGGTAAACGCAAAGATGTGATACAGCGGCAGCGGGGCAATCATGATTTCCTTGCCCTGCTCGAAGTTGGTCAGTACGGCCTTCATCTGCAGCAGGTTGGCGACCAGGTTGCCGTGCGTGAGCATGGCGCCCTTGGCTACACCCGTGGTACCGCCTGTGTACTGCAGTACAGCTACATCAGAGCGATGCGGCGTGGCCTCGGTGAGCTTGCTACGCTTGCCGCGTGACAGCACATCGGTAAAGCGGATAGCGCCGGGAATATTGAACGCCGGCACCATTTTCTTCACCTTGCGCACCACAAAATTGGTGAGCAGGCGCTTGAAGCCGGGCAGCATGTCGCCCACTTCGGTAATGATCACATGCTTGATGCCGGTTTGCGGCACCACGTCCTGCACCAGATTGCCAAAGTTGGCGAGCGCCACGATTGCCTTGGCACCGGAGTCATTGAACTGGTGCGTCATTTCACGAGCGGTGTAGAGCGGATTCGTGTTGACTACGACAAGGCCCGCCCGCATGGCACCAAAAACCGCCACCGGATATTGCAGCAGGTTCGGCATCTGCACCGCAATGCGGTCACCGGGTTTCAGGTCAGTTTCATTCTGCAGGTACGCCGCAAATGCTGCCGAGTACTGATCCAGTTCACGATAGGTCAGCGTGCGGCCCATGTTGCTGAACGCGGGCTTGTCGGCAAACTGCTTGCAGGACTCATGAAACACATCAAGCACTGAGTCATAGGCCTCTACATCAATGGTAAAAGGCACATTGGATGGATACTTGTCCTTCCAGAAATCAGCTTGCATTACGTTGCTCCTGCATTGTTATTAGCGTTTCGTTTTCCAATGGATGCAGGACGCCAGGTCAGCGCCCGAAAATCCAGCCCTCTACCTGATGACGATCATTGGTGTCATCAGGCAACTGCAGAACGCAGGTATCCAGCGGGGCCAGCCCCACCTTCACCCGGAACTGCAACAGTTCATCACGACGAAAGGCATGTACATCCAGCACATCCCCCGGACGCCGTGCAGCAATCACTTTCTCGATGGTGGTGCCATTCACACGCAACCCATCCACCGCCACAATCACATCGCCGGCGGAAAGCCCTGCGTATTGGGCAGCGCCATCGGCAAACACAAACTGCAACAGGGCACCACCATCGCCATTCTGCACCTTGATGCCGAGCGACGGTTTTTCTGCCCCCTCCGCGACCGCTTTGCCACCAGCATCAGCCGCATTTTCCGCAGCCCGTAACGTCCACTTGATGCCCCGTGCCGAGAGCAACTCCTGCAAGGGCAATTCGTTCGTCCCGTGCAGTGCCTGCTGCCAGAAATCCGCCAGCGAATCCCCGCAGAGTTCAGCGGCAAGACGAGGAATATCATCATCCTGCACACCGATCCCGGCCTGGCCGTATTCACGCCAGAGCCGTTGCATCAGGGTATCCAGCGATACACGATCACCAGTCTTGCTGCGCAGCAACAAATCCAGACAGAGCGCTATCAGTGCTCCCTTCACGTAGTAGCTGACGATGGCGTTGGGCGAGTTCTCGTCCTGCCGGTAGTACTTGCTCCAGGCATCCAGGCTGGATTCGCTCACACTCTGCCGGAAACGGCCGGGGGTGCGCAAATGCCGGGTGATCTGCTGCGCCAGCAGCTCCAGATAGCTCTGTGAAGACACCAGGCCTGACCGCGCCAGCATCAGATCGTCGTAGTAGGAGGTAATGCCCTCGAATGCCCAAAGCAGTGACGTATGGGTTTCGCCGCGCAGATCATACGGCATGAAAACAGCCGGTTTAATGCGCTTGACGTTCCAGCTGTGGAAATATTCATGACTGCAAAGTCCGAGGAAGGACTTGTACTTGTCGCCGGGATTGGCATCGGGCTCACCTGCCAGAGGCAGATCATCCCGGGAGCACAGCAAGGCCGTAGAAGCCCGGTGTTCCAGCCCGCCATAGCCGTTACCCACGGCCGTTACCAGGAAAACATAGCGGGAGAACGGAGCCGGCTCACCAAAAAAGCGGATCTGGGTCGTGCAGACCTTCTCCAGATCCCGCAGCAGGCGGGGCATGTCTGTCCGGTGACGACCGGTAATTGCCACCTCGTGCTCCACCCCGCAAGCGGTAAACGTGGCATGGCTGAAGGTGCCCATTTCCACCGGATGATCAATCAGGGCGTCGTAGCTTTCAGCATGGTAGGTGCCGAACCCCAGCGGCGCGGCTCCCAGTCGCGGCAGGCTGGTGGCCACGCGCCACTCACTGGACGCCCCGGCCGGACACTCTATGCTGACTTCATGCGGCACGTGTTCCTGCCCGGAAACCGCCAGAAACACCGAGGTGCCGTTGAAGAAGCCATGCGTCTGGTCCAGATGGGCGCCACGTACCGAAAGATCCCAGGCATAGACTTCATAACGCAGGGTCAGAATCCCTTGGCACGGCTCACACTGCCATTCGGACTTGGACAGCTTGTGTACCGCCACTGCCCGGCCGTCCGAATCAGTGCCGTGGATGGTCCCCACA
>CAYGBB010000141.1:1508-5789 GCA_964347985.1 uncultured Moraxellaceae bacterium | reverse complement strand
ATCCTGCGACCTGGACGGGCAAGCTGGAAGAAGATTCGACCATTCCGGTGCAGCTCATCCAGAATGATGATGCCTTCAATGCCGCTCGTGTGGCCATTGGCTCGATGGGCGTGGTGTATTCCGTTACGTTGCGCGCGGACCAGAAATTCTGGTTGCGGGAAGTGCGGCGCAAGGTGAAATGGTCCGAGCTCAAGCAGCCCGGGGGTTACCTGGAGAAAGTGCTGCAGAAGCAGCCGGTGTATACCGACAAGCCGTCACCCGAGCATATCGAGTTCCAGTAAACGCCTTATGCGGATGACAATGGGGATCACAGTTTCCTGATTACCGAGCGTTACCGTGTCTATTCCCCGTTGCCGGAGCAATTGCCCGCTGAGCGCGGCCAGCCGGGAACGGATTTTGTCTCGGGCCTGATTACCGTTCTTGAAATGCCGCTGGCTGCCATCGTGGATACCTTTCCCGAGCTGGCCAAGACCATTCTCGAGCAAAGCCTGACGTCGCAGGAAGACGATAACTACACCAATGTCAGCTACAAGGTATTCAACATCGGTGTCGTCAACTATACCGATGCCATCGCGATTGAAGCTGCCTTTGACATGCGCCAGGCGGTCGCCGCCATCGAGCGTTCTTTCACTGTGGCCGATAATTTGTTCTCCCAGGGATTTGTGCATACGGCTCCCGTTGCCATCCGTTTTGTGAAGGAGTCGGATGCGCTGATTGCCACTCAGCAGGGCCGGGACACCATGTTCATGGAAGTCATCACCCTGCGGGACAGCAAGGGTTCCCGTCCCGTGCTGACCACGCACCAGAATACCTATTTGCGTGAGTTCGGTTCTCGCCCGCACTGGGGGCTGGACCTGAATACATTGACGAGCGAAACCCAGCTGCGAGCCCTGTACCCCAAATGGGATGCGTGGAAGGCACAGTATCGCCGCTTCAATGCAACCGGTACGTTTGATGGAAAAGTGACAGACCGTCTGGGGATATCGGTACGGCCACGATGATCCCGTCGTGTAGCAAAGTAATCATGTATTCCCGTTACCAGTGACAGAATAACCCTGATGTTCGCGCCAGGCCATGGCGCGAACATTCGCATTTCAGGAGACATGGCATGAAAGACATGAATTTCGGGTCGCGCTGGATCGTAGTGACAGGGGCATCATCCGGGCTGGGCATGGAAATGGCCTGCCAGCTTGCCCACCAGCACAAGGCCAATCTTATTCTGGTGGCACGGCGCCTGGATAACCTCATTGTTCTCAAGTCGGAACTGGAGAAAAAAGAAGGCATTCGCTGTCATGTGATTGCGGCAGATTTGTCTTTCCCTACAGATGTGGATCGTGTTTACGAAGAGTCCATCAAGGTGGGGGATATTTATGGCGTGATCCTCAATGCCGGTGTGACATATTTCGGCAAGAATCTTGAGATGGACTGGGGTACGTTCCAGAAATTGCTCGCGACCAATGTCACCAGTGTCGTCCGCTTGATGAATCTTTTTGTGCCTTACCTGATCCGCAAGCAACAGGGGGGCGGCGTCATGGTGGTCAGCAGCGTTGCCAGCCTGTTGCCGGTTCCTTACCAGGCGGCCTATGCTGGTTCCAAGGCCTTTGTTACGCACTTCACGCAAAGCCTTCGTCAGGAGCTGCGGGGAGAAAATGTGTCGTTGACGGTCTTTGCGCCAGGTGGAATTGATACGGAAATGACCCGGGGCAGCAAGCTCAGGTACTTCGAGAACACGGTTTTCCTGCAGGATGTACAGTCCTGCGCCAGGGACGGATTACAGGCAATGCAGGCCCGGCATGCGCTCTATGTGCCAGGAACATTGAACAGGATACAGTTGTTCTTCACCCGCTTCATTCCACGCAATCTGGTGGCATTCATTGCACAGAATGCCTATCGCAAGGCACTGGGTATCTGACAGGGAGCGCTGTTGTCATGAATATTTCATTCAAGTCTGTGGCACTGGCTGTGCCCTTTGTTGCTGTTCTGGGTGCGGTTTACTGGGTGGGCTCTACCGTTGGCTTTCCCGAGGGGGCCGGGGGTATATCCCCAGTTGCAGCATCAGCAAGCCCTGATGTGGCTCATGCGCCAACGAACACGTCTGTTCCGGCTACTGTTACAGGTGATGGAAAAGACTCAGAAAAACCTGTTCCTCAGAAAGTGCAGATGACCGAAGAGGAGAAGAAGACCGTTCTGGCCCGGTTTTTCAGTGCGGCAGAAAGAGATGTTCAGCGCATGGAAATGGAAATCAGCAAGTCGAAGTTATCAGGTATGGCCGTTGCAGATATTGTGGCAATGGAAGGAAAACTTGCGAAAATGCGTCAGGTGATCCAGCAGGTGAAGTTGCGTAACCCTGGCTACTGATCGTTATGAGCCATGAAAAAGCCCCGCAAGAAGCGGGGCTTTTTCATGGCCAACTTACTGTACTTGCCAGATGTTCGAGCAGCGACGCCCACCCTTTTCGCAGACCTGGTAAGTTGTCTTTCCCCAGTACTGCCAGGCTGAACGGCTGTCCTTGTAGGTACCACTGCCGACTTTCTTGCCGTTGACATGGATGTCGACATCGCCCGTGGCACCATCCCAGGAGAAGTTGGCCCAGCTGCCGAAGAACCAGTAGGTACTGCCCGTGATCCTGAGGTCGCGCGGAGTGTTGTCCGGAGCATAGCCGTCATTGGTCATCGTGCCGGTGAAATACACCGGGCTCAGCTTGCCGGTCACGATGGTCCGGTTCATTTCCTGCTGCAGGGTTGCCAGCAGGCTGGTGTCCACACCATCACCGGGTTCGCGCTTCACCACCAGTGCATAGTGCCAGCTGGTGGATGTCTCGTCGGTATCTGCGTCGTCCCAGACCAGCAGGCGATGACCACCGTTGGTGGTGTCTGCTGTCAGCATGACCTCGTTCTGGCTGTTATCGATGCTGGTGCGGAGGGGCAGCCCGTTCAGGATGCGCTTGTCGGTGATGACCAGGATCTGGTCGCCGGTGAATTCGCGCGGCAGGAATATTTCAGTGGGCGCATCGGTGTTGCGGCCGCGCCAGGTCAACAGCGCAAAGCGGTTGTTGCGGAAATATTCGCGATTTCCAATGACAGGGCGGATCGCCTGCCAGTTCAACAGCGTACCGTAGTAGTCGCGAGCAAGGGCATTGTAGTGAAATGCCATGATGTCGCCTTGTGCGGCACGTACATTGGCGCGTTCGATGTTATGGCCATCAATGTTGTAGCGGATGCTGTTGTCCGGCAGCACACTGAACGGCGAGTAGTCTTCGCCATTCCAGCCATCCTGGGTGGTGATCAGCTTGTCCGGATTGCCGTTCATGTATTCCTGATGGCGGTCGTGGTACCAGTCCCAGTGCCATTGCGTGCCGGAAATCGGTGGTGAATAGGCATCGGCAAAGCGGTCCTTGCCGGGCTTCAGGGCATCGGAGGATTGTTGGCCCTGATGCATGGCGGCAATGATGCGGTTGG
Organism: uncultured Moraxellaceae bacterium; assembly: GCA_964347985.1. GTDB lineage: Bacteria > Pseudomonadota > Gammaproteobacteria > Pseudomonadales > Moraxellaceae > UBA2031. Next base: position 2,331 of record CAYGBB010000141.1, on the reverse strand, counting down.
TGTCCTTCTGGTCTTTCTGCTGGGAGAACATACCGAATTCGGAGACGAACGTCGGCATGCGCAGGTAACGGCCTTCGTCACGGATCTGGTGCTTTTCGTTCAGGTAACTGCCATTGTTGACGGGGCGCGTATCCAGGGCCTGACGACCGGCTTCATAGAAGTGCGCGTTGAAAACAAAACCACGCGTCGGGATGTCGGTCAGGTGATGGCCTCCGGTGGCAGGCGCAACAAAACCGACATTGGTATTCCAGAACACCAGCGGCTCGGCAAACACCGGTTTCTCATACCAGCCATTGTTGTCCATCATGGCGCGGACCTTGCGATAGAAAGGCCAGAGCTTCTGGTTATCCCACTGTGCGGCAGTCAGGCCTTCCATGCCTCCATCCACGGGTTCGTTCACGGGGTCTACCCCGAGCACATACGCAAACTCTTCTGCAGTGAGATTGGTCTTGAGATGACGCAGGGTCTGGTCCATCTGCCAGATAAACGCATCTTGCATGTACCGGGTACCGGCACTGGTGAAGATCGGGGCATTGTTCCAGAAATTACGGAAGCCGCGACGCACGGCTTCATCCGTCAGGTTGTGCTGGCCCCACGAGGCACACACCATGCCACAGTACTCCTCCGGGTAGCCCTGATCCATCGTCACCCAGAGCGGGGCGCCGTTGCCGGTATGCCAGGAGTCATAATTGAACAAATGACGGGAAAACAAATCCTGGTGCCAGTCCACCAGCACATACATTTGCAGTGCTGCGGCTTCCTTGATCTGTGCCGTGATGGCCTGCAGATAGGCCGTGTCAATCTGGTCGACCTGTGGTGTGGT
>CAYGBB010000141.1:0-1498 GCA_964347985.1 uncultured Moraxellaceae bacterium | reverse complement strand
ACCGGTACGTTCGCGCAGCAGGCGCAGGGATGCTCGTGCATCGTCAGTGTTCTTGAACGGTTTGAAGCCGGCTTCGGCGATTTTGGTTTCACCAGAGACGTTCCAGCCACGCAACAGAACTTCACGGCCCAGCCCGTCTTTCAACACACGATCCTGGATACTGACAAGGCCATTGCTATAGGTCTTGGTCGCCGGCTGCAGGGTGGCCGCAGCGGCAGAGCTGGCGGGAAGGGTATGAATGGCCGCATGCGCCGTGGTGGCCGACAGCAGGCACAGTACAAGCAAGGAGTTTTTCAAGGCAGCGTCCTGTTATTGTTGTTGTGGCGGCCGACGACTGGCGGACTGTCCTTGCCGTTGTTCAACCTTAGGCCGCCGGGAGTCATATGAAATTGGCGGGACGATGCGGGAGATTGGCCAGCGAGCTCGCCGCCGATAAGCGGGAAGTGCTACAGCAAGTTGAATTTGCAGGCTGATGGGGCATGCAGGCACGACGTTCAGGCCAGATAACTGAGTCAGATAACCGGGCCGTAAGCAGCCTGCCCATTCATTCCGGTCCTGCTTCTCCGTATCATCAGCACTTTCCTGCTTTGATCCTGCGCCCATGCCTGCTGTTCCCCCCCGTTCCCGTCTTCGCGAAGCAATTGATGCCTGCCTGTCCCGGGACCGTCCGCGTCTGCGCAAGCGGTTGCGCGATCTGGATGCCATCAAGTCTCCAGAGCAGCGCGCAGAGAAGCAGGCCGTGCTGGAGCAGTCGATTGCCACCTCGCAAGCCACAGTCGCCAGTCGCCAGGCCAATCTCCCGGCTCTGAGCTATCCGGACAACCTGCCGGTTTCGGCCCGTGCCGACGACATCATTGCCGCTATTCGCGAACATCAGGTGGTGGTGCTGGCAGGGGAGACCGGTTCCGGCAAGACCACGCAGCTGCCCAAGCTGGCGCTGGCCGCGGGGCGCGGAGTGCATGGCTACATCGGCCATACCCAGCCGCGCCGGATTGCGGCACGAGCGGTGGCGGCCCGCATTGCCGAAGAACTGGATCTGCCCTTCGGTGACAAGGTTGGCTACAAGGTACGCTTCACCGACGAGTTCTCGCCGGATGGCTATATCAAGCTCATGACGGATGGCGTGCTACTCGCCGAGCTGGCACATGACCGTTTTCTCAACGCCTACGACACCATCATTATCGACGAAGCGCACGAACGCTCGCTCAATATTGATTTCCTTCTTGGTGTATTGAAAAAACTGTTGCCGAAGCGGCCTGATCTCAAGGTCATCATTACGTCTGCCACTATTGACGTAGATCGCTTCAGCCGGCATTTCGCGGATGCATCCGGCAAGGGGGCGCCAGTGATCCTGGTGGAAGGCCGCACGTATCCGGTGGAAGTGCTGTATCGGCCGCTCAGTACCGATGTGGTGACCTCGGATGAAGACGAAGGCTTTGATGAAGTCGAAGAAGCCATTCCACGTGCAGTGCTGGCGGCTGTAGAAGAGTGTCTGGAG
>CAYGBB010000140.1:0-5794 GCA_964347985.1 uncultured Moraxellaceae bacterium | reverse complement strand
ATCATGATGTATGGCGCGTGCGTGCAGAAGCTGAAACGGATCTGCAGCCTTGTGTTGCGCGCTGGCATCGTGAGCAGGCTGTGCTGGAGGCGTGCTGGCTGCCGTTGCGTGATGGTTTGCGGCTGGCGCTGCAGCAACGCCGATAACATGAACTGAAAATTTGAGGGGGTGTTGTTGTGTCTGAATCCATGCTGATTGCGTGTCCGCACTGTCACCGCAAGAACCGGGTGCCCGTGTCGCGGCTGATTGAGGGGGGTAAATGCGGTAGCTGCAAATTGCCCTTGTTTGCTGCGCATCCGGTGACACTGACGGGAGTGAATTTCGATGCCCACATCAACAGTGATTTGCCGGTAGTGGTGGATTTCTGGGCGCCGTGGTGTGGCCCTTGCCGGCAGTTTGCCCCGGCGTTTGAGCAGGCGGCGGCACGTCTGGAGCCGCAGGTGCGGCTGGCCAAGGTGGATACGGAGGCAGAGCCGGCACTGGCACAACGTTTTGCCATCCGCAGCATCCCCACGCTGATGATTTTTCGGCAGGGGCGCGAGATTGCGCGCATGTCCGGTGCGTTACCTCCGGCACAGTTTCTGCAATGGGTGCAGCAGAATCTTGCCTGAGTCTGCCCGGAGCTGCGCATAAAAAAACCCGGCAATAGCCGGGTTTTTCTCGAGACGCGTAAGCGGCTTACAGGGGCTTGATGTTGGCCGCCTGCTTGCCCTTCTGGCCCATTGTCACATCAAAGGAGACCTTCTGGCCTTCGGTGAGTGAACGGAAGCCATCGGCCTTGATTTCGGAGAAGTGTGCGAACAGATCATCGCCACCATCATCCTGAGTGACAAAGCCGTAACCCTTAGCGTCGTTGAACCATTTGACGGTACCAGTAGCCATTTGCAATTACCTGTAAAAAAAATAAGGAAATGGGCGTTAGCCCGGAGTGCATAAACCTGTACAGGTAGACAAACTGGAGTACTGGCGAATCGCTAGAACTGGCAGGCATGGCTATCAGCCTGTGCGGCATGCCCATGAATAATTGGCCGATATTTTTATCAAGTCAAGTGCATCCGGGCATGCATGGGTTTAATTGTTCAGGCGTTGATCAGCCATGGCGGTGTCATGATCGGGCGGGTGGGGAACTGTGTTTTACTGGAGCGTGTAACACACGGCGAGAAGATGGGTGTGCGGGTCAGGGAGCGGGGATAGACGATGGGTATGACGCTGGTTTACACCACGATCATCTGTGTGGTGATGGTGGTGCTGACTGTACTGGTGCATTACGAAGGTTTGCGCCTGATTTCGGACTATCTGTTGCCACGGCTGCGGGTGCATCCCCGCCAGCAGATGATCTTCATGATCCTGGGGGTGTTTGCTGCCCATACGCTGGAGGTGTGGCTGTTTACGGCCTGTTATGCCGCCATGGACGGAATGACTGACTTTGGCGGTTTCAAGGGGTACACGGAGGGGGGCTGGCTGGATTATCTCTATTTTTCTGCGGTGACCTACACTTCACTGGGGCTTGGGGATGTGTATCCGACCGGGTCTTTTCGCCTGGTGACCGGTGTGGAAGCACTTACTGGATTGCTCATGATCGGGTGGTCGGCATCGTTTACCTATATTGCGATGGTGCGGTTCTGGAGCCTGCACAGCGAGCATGAGCAGCGTCGCAAAAAGCATTGAGCGGCGTGGCGGCAGTTTGTTGGTGCGGGTTGACCTGTGTCATGTGGTGAGGCGCCGGTCCGTGTTGTCATGAGACAAATAACCTTATGAGGCGCAGGGTCATGGATATTGCCAATGAACTTTTTGGAACTTTCAGCGGCTGGCTGGTGGTGATTGTCGGTCTGGTCATGGTGGTCGGTATTCCGGGTGTGGTCTGGTGGGCGTTCAGGCACACCAAGGTGTCGCCCTGTGAGCAGCAGGACCGCAAGGCTCATCCGCAGCAGTAGGGCGTTGGCTGGTTGTCGGTGGAGGGGATGAACATGGAACGCAACATCGGTGATGTCGAGCGTGTGGTGCGCGTGGTGGCGGGATTGCTGATCCTGTCGCTGGTGTTTGTGGGGCCGAAGTCGTTGTGGGGGCTGATTGGCATCATGCCCATCCTGACGGGGCTTTCGGGGTGGTGCCCGCCTTACAGCCTGTTGGGGATCAATACCTGCGGCGTCAAGAAAGACAAGACGGCAGGCAAGACCCCCGAGTAGGTGGGGTGGTGGTTGGCTCGCCGCCGCCAGACCGGCGGCGGGTTAATGGATGAGGTCCTTGTAGGCACACCAGGTGGCGTGCCCGAGCAGGGGCATGGTCACCACCAGGCCCACCATGGCGGTAGCCATGCCCAGCAGTGTCAGCAGTACGATCAGTCCTGCCCACATGGCCATGGCCGGCAGATTGCGCAGTACCGTGCGTACGCTGGTGATCATGGCGGTCACCACGTCCGCATCACGATCAATCACCATCGGCATGCCGATGACGGTGACCGAGAAAATCACGGTGGACAGCACGGCACCGGAGACCAGCCAGGCAATGACCACGCCCCAGTAGTTTCCGGACAGGAAAATCTCGCGCACGAAATTCTGCACATCGCCCAGGTCGCCCCCGTAGGAAAGCGCAAACATGACGGCGGCGACACGCTCCCAGAGGATGCCGGCGAGGATCAGCACAATGCCGTAGTCACCAATGCTGCTGATATTGCGGCGCAGGCTTTTGATCGAGTTGATGAAGGATGCCGGCTCGCCGGCTTCGCGCTGGCGACTGAGCTCGTAGATGCCGGCCGCAATCAACGGGGCAATCAGCACAAAGCCGGTGACCACCGAGGTGAAGAGTTCGGCATGCGGGGCGGCGAGGGTGACAATGGCCCAGCCGGCCAGCGTCACCAGCAGTCCGTACATGAGACTGGGGCCGGGGTGGGCGATCAGGTCCAGCCAGCCGTCACGCAGCCATGCAAACGGGCGCAGGAAGCCAACTTCACGAATGACCGGCTCAGGAGCGGGGGGTGCGTCGTTCATCACAATATCCCTGTTAGCGACAGGGTTTAAACGTAACCCATCGCGGCCGCTCTGCCATCCCCCGCGACGCAGAAAGCGGGCAATAAAAAGGGGAGCGTGTGCTCCCCTTCACGGTTGGCGGTCGGCAATCAGCCGTTCAGCGCTGCCGTAGCCTCCGGTGACGTGTAGAACACCTCCAGATGCAGGCGAACGCGGGCCTCCAGATGGCCAGAACTGATCAGCTCGGCGACCAGGGGCTCGGCGATGTTTCGTACTTCAACCTGCAGGCGCGCACGGGTGAGGCCGATGCTTTCCAGAACCTCCATGACGGACTGGTTGCCCCATTCGGTGAACCAGGCGTGCACCAGGTCATTGAGCTGGTCGCGGGCATAGGGGGTGGTGCGGAAGTGGTTCCAGAGGGTATTGCCGATGCGGACCACGTCATCCACATCGTCTGCGGTCACATACTGGGTCACGCGGTTCAGTTTTTCGCTCTTGATCTGCTGCCAGAACTCGCGGGCCAGTGACTTCAGCCTGGGCGTTTCCAGGGCGCGTTCCACCAGGCGTTCGCTCAGCTCCATGGTGGCCTTGGTGTTGCGTTTTACATAGGCCTTGAGCGTGTTTTCCAGGGCGGCATCCAGCGACCCCATGCGCTCCATCATGCCCTTGCCCATCTTCATCAGGGATGACATGCCGGGCACTTTCTTGGTCAGGGCGTTTTCTTCCAGCAGGTAGTTCTTGAGGCCGTGATAGACCAGATCGGAGATGAGCTGGTTGACGGACGGGTTCTGCATGACGGTATGCACGATCTGCCGGCGCAGGTCTTCCAGTTCGCTCAGGCGATCAACAATCTGGTCATACTCGCGTGCGTTGAGCAGGGTTTCGAGCGAGGTGTGATCGTTGATCGGGTTTTTCAGGGCCACGGTGGCCAGGGTGCCGATCTGGGTCAGCAGTGTTTCACTGGGGGTGATCTCGAATACATTGTGCAGCAGGAAGTCACGGACCTGGACTTCGTCGGTCACGCGCGTGACCGGGCGTGCTGCCATCCACTCACAGAGGGCGCCAGTTTCATCGTCCAGCAGGGTGTTCAGCGTGGTGCCGGTGAGGCGGTCAAGGACATGACGGGTGTGGGCATCAAGCAGGGCGGCAGCCGTGGGGTGCATCAGTGACTCCTTTTGGGGTTATCCGCGAAGATCCGCAATGATCTGCGGCGATCAAACGGCTCCAACCTTACCGCAAATCGCCTTGTCGGGATGGGCCGAATTGACCGCTCAGGCAGGCGGCCCTGTCAGTCGCCCGGTGCCGTATCGGGCGCTCGTCGCTCCTGACTGCCGTTGGACGGCCACCGGCTTGTTCCGGTGGCCGATTCTTCGCACGCTTGACGGTCTTATTGCAGGGCCGGGCCAGACGTCGGTCCGATGGTGACAGAGCGGGGCAGTACAGCCATGAGCGATATTTTCAAGAACGAGGATCTCGTCTGGGATCTGGGCAAACTGACGGACCATGACCGGGCGACGCGCTTTGTCATGCGCTTCCAGGAGTCGCTGTGCGTGTATTCGGCGCCTGTGCAGCAGATCTATACCAACTACGAAATCATCGTGCCGGATGACGACAACCGCAAACTGATCATCCTGCCGAATCCGCATGCCTTTCATGACACCTTTAACCGCATCAATGACGATGCCGTCATCCAGACCAGCCTGTTCATTACGCCGAATGATGCAGGGGATCTGCAGCTGATGATTCCGATGAGCAATGGCAAGCAGCGCGCCATGCCGCTGGCGGTGGGCCTTAACTTCATCCAGAACAAGCTGGGCCCGGATGTACCTTTCCTGCCGGTGCTGGCCAAGGGTGACTTGCGTGAGTTCAAGCAGACCCGGCCCATGCTGCATTTGCATCGCGTGGTACTGAGCAAGATCCAGAAAACCTCCGAGCTGGAAATTCGTGCCATCCGCAAGGCCGTGCAGGACAAGCTGATCAAGCATTTCGGTTTTGCGGCGGTGGGCAAGGCGGTGATGACCTGAGTGCCGCTGGACCACAAAAAAGCCCGCCATACGGCGGGCTTTTTTGTGGTCCGGCTTTTTCCTGCGGCAGCAATCAGTGTGCCTTGATGAAGCGGATCACTTTTTCCAGGTCCTCGCGCGCCTCGGGCAGGAAGGGCACAAAAATCGGCCAGACATGCAGCAGGTCGTTGCGGGCCAGCAGGGATACTGCCACACCCGCCTGACGGGCCGCTTCAGTGACACGGTAGGCGTCATCACGAAAGATTTCCTGCTCACACACCGTGATTAAGAGGGGGGGCAGGCCGGTGTAGTCACCATAGACCGGCGAGGCATAGGGATGGCGGTGGTCGCCATTCTGGACATAGACATCCCCGCCGACTTCCAGCATGCGATAGGACAACATGTCATCACTGTCGTTGTTATAGCGGCGGCTGGGCGAAGCCATGGTCACATCGGCATACGGGGAGTACAGCACGGCACACTTTGGCTGGGGGCTGCCGCGGTCACGCAGGGCCAGCAGCAGGGCCAGGGCAAGGCCGGCACCGGCAGAGTCACCGGCAACGGAGATCTGTTCGTTATGCCAGCCGAGGCTGAGCAGGTGGTCATAGGCGGCCAGGGCGTCGTTCACGGCCGCCGGAAAGGGGTGCTCGGGGGCCAGGCGGTAGTCGGGCAGGAAGACATCAGCCTGGAGGGCGGCCGCAAGGCGCCCGCACAGGTTGTGGTAGGTCTTGGTCTTGCCACAGACATAGCCGCCGCCGTGCAGGTAGAGAATGGCCTGCCGGGGCTTTTTCACCTGCATCCAGTCGCCCTGCAGGCTGCCGGCAT
>CAYGBB010000139.1:0-5798 GCA_964347985.1 uncultured Moraxellaceae bacterium | reverse complement strand
TCAGAAAATGAACATGACCCGAACTGGGTCGGAAAAGGCCGGCCATTCTATGTAAGCGACCCTGCCCTGTCAAACACCAATGTTCCGGGGTTTTCCAGCCGAGCGGCGTGCCGCGAGGCGGTTCCAGGGTCCTGCACTGCTCTAAATAGATATTAAGTATATAAAAGGTAGAAGCTAATAGTTATTAGGGAAGCACTTTTCTGTGTATAAGTGGTTTTAGTTAATTAAAATCAACAACTTAGACTATGTTAAAAACTGTGGTGAGATGGGCTCCCAAGTACTTGAAAAGCTGTGTCCAGTTGTGGATAACTTAGGCCTTCGGATTTATCCCCGGTTTTGTGTCGGCGTTGTGAGCCCTGTTTTCCACAGCTAGCAGACAGGCGGGTTTTTTTGACCGGACGCGGCTAATTTTTGGTCTGTGGTAGCGGTTACCCCCCCTTGTGGATAGAATCCGCACCCCCTTTGCTTTGCTGTTTTCAGGATGACGTAGTGGCGATCTGGCCGGTCTGTCTGGAGCGACTGCAGGACGAGTTGCCCCAGAATCTTTTCAATATGTGGATCAGGCCCCTGCAGGCAGAAGAACAGGCGGGAGGCTTGCGTCTGCTCGCCCCCAATCCGTTCTTTGTCCGTCATATTGCCGACAAGTACCTGGCCCGGATTCGTGAGCTGGCGGCCGAACTCAGCCAGGGCCAGGTGCTGGCAGTGCATCTCGAGGTGGGGAATCGTCAGGACCGGGAAGCGGCGGCGCATCCGCCGGTGCCGGTCCGTCAGGATAAACCCCCTGCGTCTGCTGCGGCGCCGGCAGAGCATTTGCCCCGCCCTGCCAACAATCTGAATCCGCTGTTTACCTTTGATAATTTTGTTGCCGGCAAATCCAATCAGCTGGCATTTGCTGCGTGCAAACAGGTGGCAGAAAAGCCCGGGCTCAGTGGCCACAATCCGCTTTTCATTTACGGACATACCGGTCTTGGTAAAACCCATCTGATGCATTCGGTGGGAAATGCAGTGCTGGCCATCAATCCGAATGCACGCATTTTGTACCTGACCTCTGAACGCTTCGTGCAGGATTTCATTACCGCACTGCAGCGTGGCCTCATGAATGATTTCAAGCGCCTGTATCGTTCACTGGATGTGTTGCTGATTGACGATATCCAGTTCTTTGCCGGCAAGGGCAGCTCGCAGGAAGAGTTCTTTCATACCTTCAATGCACTCCTTGAAGGCTCTCGCCAGGTGATCCTGACTTCTGACAAATTTCCCAAGGAAATCAATTCGTTAGATGAACGTCTCAAGTCCCGTTTTGCGTGGGGATTGACGTTGCAGGTGGAGCCGCCCGAGCTGGAAACCCGTGCCGCCATTCTCATGAAAAAGGCGGAGCAGAACTCGATCCGGCTGCCGCAACACTCGGCTGTTTTTATCGCCCAGCATGTGCAGGCGAACGTGCGTGAACTCGAAGGCGCACTCAACAAGGTGATTGCCACTGCACGTTTCAAGGGCAGTGAACTCGATCTGGATCTGGTCAAGGAGTCGCTCAAGGATGTGCTGGCGGTGCGTGCCAAGCAGATCAATATCGACAATATCCAGCGTGTGGTCGCGGAGTATTACCGCATTCCCTTGCGTGAATTAACGGGCAAGAAACGCAACCGTTCCTATGCGCGACCACGCCAGGTGGCGATGAGTTTGTCGCGCGAACTGACCTCGCACAGTTACCCGGAAATCGGGCATGCCTTTGACGGACGCGACCACTCCACCGTCATTCATGCCTGCAACACGATTGAAGAACTGAAGAAGTCTGATCCCAATATGGGTGAGGATTACAACAACCTTTTGCGTCTCCTGCAGGCGTAACGATCAGGATTAATCAAGGAAGCTGACCCATGAAACTTTCGATTTCGCGTGACCAGTTGCTGAAGCCGCTCCAGCAGGTATCGGGCGTGGTGGAAAAACGCCAGACCCTGCCGGTGCTGGCCAATGTCCTGATGGTGGTGGATGGCGGCAAGCTGGCCCTCACCGGTACCGATCTGGAAGTGGAGCTGATCGCGCGGTCCGAACTGGCCGGTGAATTCGTGGATGGCGAAATCACGATTCCTGCCCGCAAGCTGCTGGATATCTGCAAGTCGCTGCCGGCCAGTGCCGAAATCGAGCTGAAGCAGGATGGCCAGAAGCTGACCCTGAAATCCGGCAAGAGCCGCTTCTCGCTGGCCACCCTGCCCGCCAACGAATTCCCGAACCTGGAAGAAGGCGTGGGTGCCTACAGTTTCTCCATCACCCAGAAGGGCCTGAAGAAGCTGATCGACAAGACCTCCTTTGCCATGGCGCAGCAGGATGTGCGTTATTACCTGAACGGCATGCTGTTCGAGGTGACTGCCGGCCGCCTGCGTACCGTGGCCACCGACGGCCACCGTCTGGCCATGTGCGATGCGGATGCCCAGACCGATGCCGTAGAGCGCATGCAGGTGATCGTGCCGCGCAAGGGCGTACAGGAGCTGGCACGCCTGCTCAATGATGACGACGGCATCGTCACTATTACGCTTGGTACCAACCATATCCGTGCCACCGTCGGTAATGTGACGTTTACCTCCAAGCTGATTGACGGCAAGTTTCCGGACTACGAGCGTGTACTGCCCAAGGGCGGTGACAAGATTGTGCTCGCTAACCGTGAAGAACTGCGGCATTCACTGACCCGCGCGGCCATTCTCTCCAATGAGAAGTTCCGTGGCATCCGTCTGCAGCTGACGCCGGATCTGCTCCGTATCCAGGCCAACAACCCGGATCAGGAAGAGGCGGAAGAAGACGTGACCGTGGAATACAACGGCGCCTCGCTCGAAATCGGCTTCAATGTGCAGTACCTGATGGACGTGCTTGGCGTGCTGGACAACACCACGGCCAAGTTCACCCTGGGTGATTCCAACAGCTCTGCCCTGCTGCAGGATGCCGAAGGCGGTTCGTCCGTCTATGTTGTCATGCCGATGCGTCTGTAAGGCCGGGCGCCTTGTAAGGTCTCGTCTCCCTCATGTCAGTTACACGACTGGAGATTGCCAACGTGCGCAATCTCCAGTCCGTCTCTCTCCTCCCCCATCCCCGCCTCAACCTGTTGACCGGTGCCAATGGCAGCGGCAAGACCTCCGTACTGGAAGCCTTGCACCTGCTCGGCTTGGGCCGTTCCTTCCGTTCCGGCCGGGCACGGCGCCTTGTCAATGATGCGGAATCTGCCTGTACCGTGTTCGCGGTGTTTGCGGATGGGGGTCAGGCCGGCATCCGTCGTGGCGCCAATGGCGAGACAGACCTGAAAGTTGATAACAGCTCCCAGGTCACTCTTGCACAACTTGTCCACAGGTTACCCTTGTGTCTTCTGGACCCGGAATCCATGGATTTGCTTGATGCCGGCTCCAAGCCACGGCGCGCGCAGCTGGATTGGGGAGTGTTCCACGTGGAACATCGCTTCTATCCGGTGTGGCTGCGCTACCAGCGGGCGCTGAAGCAAAGGAATTCCTTGCTCAGATCGGGTAATATAGGCCGGCTAGAATCCGCTGTTTGGCACCGTGAACTGGCGGAGTCTGCCTATCAGTTGCACAGTTTTCGCGAGGCCTATCTTGCGAGCTGGCAACCGGTGTGGGTGGAACTGATGCAGGCCTTTCTCCCGGATCAGGATCTTAGCCTGGACTATATGCCGGGCTGGGATTTGTCGTTGCCGCTGGAAACGCAGCTGGCAGATAGCTGGGAAAAGGACGTGGAACGCGGGCATACCCAGATTGGCCCGCATCGGGCGGATCTCAGGGTGAAACGGGGAACTGCTCCGGCGGATGAGGTTCTCTCGCGAGGGCAAAAGAAGCTGGTGGTGTGCGCCCTCAAACTCTCCCAGGTGGCGCTGCTGCAGGCAACCGGACGGGAATGTGTATTGCTGGTGGATGACCTGGCCTCCGAGCTGGATGCCATCGCCCGGCAACGCATGATTGATTATCTGGCGGCTTCTGGTGCGCAGGTGTTTATCACCAGCATTGAGCAGGAAGCCGTCATGCCCGCGCTGGAAGGCACGGGCAGTAGCTTCAAAATGTTCCACGTGGAACATGGAAACGTAGTTGAGGTAGCGTAAACCCTGGGTTTGCGGCCTTTACCCTGACTTCTCCCCCGGGAGAGGGTGTTAACAGAAGAGGCAGATTCAGCCGTGGAGCGCGCAGGCGCAGCGGACAGAACGATGCCCGGAGATGAAGATGAGCGAACAGGAACAAGGTCAGGAAAGAGTATACGACTCCACCAGTATCAAGGTGCTGAAAGGTCTGGATGCCGTGCGCAAGCGCCCCGGCATGTACATCGGCGATACCGATGACGGCTCCGGTCTGCACCACATGGTGTTTGAAGTCGTGGACAACGGCATCGACGAAGCCCTTGCCGGCCACTGTACCGAAGTCACTGTCACCATCCATCCGGACGAATCGGTTTCCATCACCGACAACGGTCGCGGCATTCCGGTCGACATCCACGAAGAAGAAGGCGTCTCGGCAGCCGAGGTCATCATGACCGTGCTGCACGCCGGCGGTAAGTTTGACGACAACAGCTACAAGGTCTCCGGCGGTTTGCACGGTGTGGGCGTGTCGGTGGTGAATGCCCTCTCCAAGAAGCTGATGCTGACCATCCGCCGTAACGGCAAGGTGTACGAGCAGGAATACCAGCACGGTGTGCCGCAGTACCCCTTGCGTGAAGTGGGCGAGACAACGGGCCGTGGCACGGAAATCCGTTTTCATCCTTCTGCCGAAACCTTCACCAATATCGAGTTCAAGTACGACATCCTGGCCAAGCGCCTGCGCGAGCTGTCGTTCCTCAATTCCGGCGTGCGTATCGTGCTGAAGGACGAGCGCAGCGGTCAGGAAGACATCTTTGAGTACGTGGGCGGTCTCGCGGCCTTTGTTGAGTACCTGAATACCAACAAGAATACGCTGCACCCGGTGTTCCATTTCAATCTGCCGCAGTCGGCGGGTATCAACGGCATTGGCGTGGAAGTGGCCATGCAGTGGAACGATACCTACCAGGAAGGCGTGTACTGCTTTACCAACAACATTCCGCAGCGCGATGGCGGCACCCATATTCAGGGGTTCCGTACCGCCCTCACCCGTACGCTGAACAACTACGTGGAAAAGGAAGGCATTCTCAAGAAAGAGAAGGTCGCCACCACGGGTGAAGACATGCGTGAAGGCCTTACCGCCATTGTGTCGGTGAAGGTGCCGGACCCGAAGTTCTCCAGCCAGACCAAGGACAAGCTGGTGTCCTCGGAAGTGACCAACTCGGTGGCCACGGCCATGAACGAGAAGTTCGAGGAATTCCTGCTGGAAAACCCCGGTATCGGCAAGATCATTGCCAACAAGATTCTGGATGCGGCCCGTGCCCGTGAAGCGGCCCGCAAGGCCCGTGAAATGACTCGCCGCAAGGGTGCGCTGGATATTGCCGGCCTGCCCGGCAAGCTGGCGGATTGCCAGGAGAAGGACCCCGCCCTTTCCGAACTTTACCTGGTGGAGGGTGACTCCGCCGGTGGTTCTGCCAAGCAGGGCCGTAACCGCAAGATGCAGGCCATCCTGCCGCTGAAGGGCAAGATCCTGAACGTGGAACGTGCCCGTTTTGACAAGATGATCTCGTCCCAGGAAGTGGGCACGCTGATCACGGCACTGGGCTGTGGCATTGGCCGTGACGAGTACAACATCGACAAGTTGCGCTACCACAAGATCGTCATCATGACCGACGCCGACGTCGACGGTGCGCACATCCGTACCCTGTTGCTGACCTTCTTCTTCCGTCAGCTGCCGGAGCTG
>CAYGBB010000138.1:0-5867 GCA_964347985.1 uncultured Moraxellaceae bacterium | reverse complement strand
TGCAATGTGGTGTTGTGTGACGATGGCCTGCAGCATTATGCACTGGCGCGGGATATTGAAATTGCCGTGATTGATGGCGTACGCGGCCTTGGAAATCGCCTGCATTTGCCGGCAGGCCCGTTGCGGGAGCCGGTTTCACGTTTGCAGTCAGTGGATTTTGTTGTGATTAATGGGGGTGGTGACCAGTGGCCAGGCGCCAGCACCATGCAGTTGCAGCCGCAAGCCTGGATACCATTGCTGAATGAAGGCTCAGCTACGCCACCGGTGTTTGGGGCCAGGGTGCATGCAGTTGCGGGTATTGGTAATCCGCAGCGTTTTTTTGCGCAGTTGCAGACGCAGGGATTTGAGGTCGTGCCGCATGCCTTTGCGGATCATCATGCGTACTGTGCGGATGATTTTGTATTTGCCGAGGCACTGCCGGTGGTAATGACTGAAAAGGATGCCGTGAAGTGTGCAGGTTTTGCGGCAGCAAACTGGTGGTATGTACCGGTGCAGGCAGTTTTGCCCTCAACGTTTTTTGAGGGCTTGCTACAGCGCCTGCGCAATGTGGAGAAAGACCATGCTTGACAAGAAATTGCTCGCCATCCTGGTATGCCCGCTGTGCAAGAGCAACTTGCGCTATGACCTGGAGCGTCAGGAACTGATATGCCGTGCCGATGGCCTGGCTTTTCCGGTACGTGATGGTATCCCGGTCATGCTGGAAGAAGAGGCACGCCGCCTCACTGTTGATGAGCGACTGGGCTGAGTTGGGATTGGGGATAGCATCATGGGATTCAAGGTAGTCATTCCGGCGCGTTATGGTTCCAGTCGCTTGCCGGGCAAGCCATTGCTGGATATTGCCGGCCGCCCGATGGTTGCGCATGTTGTGGAGCGCGCCTGCCGGAGCGGCGCCGAAGAAGTGCTGATTGCCACGGATGACGAGCGCATCGCTGCTGCTGTGCAAGGCATGGGGGCGGAAGTCGTCATGACCTCAAAGGATCACCCGTCCGGTACCGATCGCCTGCAGGAGGTCGCACAGAAAAAAGGCTGGTCAGACGACACGATCATTGTGAATGTGCAGGGCGATGAGCCTCTTGTTCCGCCCGCAGTCATCAATCAGGTCGCGCGTAATCTAGAACTCTCCTCCGAGGCGGATATTGCCACGCTGGCGGAAACACTGACCAGCACCGAACAGCTTTTCAATCCCAATATCGTCAAGCTCGTGCGTGACGTGAATGATTTCGCCTTGTACTTCAGTCGCGCTCCCATGCCCTGGGCACGGGATGCCTTTGCAAAAGACAAGTCGGTACTGCCTGCACTGGATGTGTATTTCCGCCATCTGGGCATTTATGCCTATCGCGTCGGTTTCTTGCACGCCTATGTCGGTTGGCCGCCTGCTGTGATTGAGCAGGTTGAAGCGCTGGAGCAACTGCGCGCCCTCTACAATGGTGTGAAAATTCATGTCGGTGTCGCTGCGGAGGAGATCCCCCAGGGCGTAGATACCGCCGAGGATCTTGAACGCATTCGTGCGCTGTTTGTCTGAGCGGATACGAATATCATCATGACCGAGCCTGTACGCCTGTTGTTTGTCTGTCTTGGCAATATTTGCCGCTCACCTACGGTGGAAGGCATCTTTCGCAGCCAGGCTGACAAAGCCGGCTGGTCCAGCATGTTTGCAATTGACTCGGCCGGGACAACGGATACCCATGCGGGTGAGCCGCCTGATCTGCGCGCCCAGCGACATGCCCGTGATCGAGGTATCGATATTTCCACGTTGCGTGCACGGCAGATTGGTCTGGATGACTTCGAGCGCTTTGATTACATCCTGGCCATGGACCATACAGTGCTCGACAGTCTGCGGCGCCTGCAGCAGGCCAGTGGCCAGTCACCAGCTGAGGTCAGACTCTTTCTGGATTACCATGACGAACGCGCCGGGCAAGATGTGCCGGACCCCTACTACAGTGACGCGGCTGCTTTTGACGAGGTACTTGATCTGGCGGAGGAGGGCAGTCATGCCTTGCTGCGCCATCTGCTGAAAAAACAGGGCGTTTTCGGGTGTGGATGCTGAACATGATGATTCTCGAAAATCACCCCCTCGATACACTCAATACGTTTGGTATCAGCGCCAACGCCCGCTTTTATGCCGAGGTCACGACGGAAGAGGAGTGCCGTACACTTCTGCAGTCTGATGTGGCACGGCAATATCCGGTCGTGGTGCTGGGTGGTGGCAGCAATGTTGTGCTGGCC
This sequence comes from uncultured Moraxellaceae bacterium, assembly GCA_964347985.1. Classification (GTDB taxonomy): domain Bacteria; phylum Pseudomonadota; class Gammaproteobacteria; order Pseudomonadales; family Moraxellaceae; genus UBA2031. Next base: position 3,641 of record CAYGBB010000138.1, on the reverse strand, counting down.
GGCGATCTGGATGCCCTGGTCGTGCATCCCGGCATGCGTGGAATCCGGTTGCTGGAGCAGCAGGGTGATGCGGTCATCATCGAGGCAATGGCGGGCGAGAACTGGCATGCATTTGTGCGGCATTGCCTGCAGTCAGGTTGGTTCGGACTGGAAAACCTTTCGCTTATTCCCGGCACGGTTGGTGCGGCCCCTATCCAGAATATTGGCGCCTATGGTGTCGAGCTCACTGATGTTTTTCATTCGCTCACGGCCATGTCCCTGCAGACGGGTGAGATTTGCGAGTTCTCTCATCAGGATTGCCGGTTTGCCTACCGCGACAGTATTTTCAAGCAGGAGGCCCGTGACCGTTACCTGATCACGCGGGTACGTTTCCATCTTTCATTGAAGCCGGCACTGCACATGAATTACGGCGATATCCGGGAGGAGTTGGCGGGGTCGGGAGTTGCCGAGCCCACACCAGTACAACTCAGTGATGCCATCATCGCCATCCGGCGTCGCAAGTTGCCGGACCCGGCCGTGTTGGGGAACGCCGGCAGCTTTTTCAAGAATCCTGTGGTTTCCGTCGAACAGTTTGAGCAGGTGAAAAAGAGTTTTCCCGCAGTGGTGGCTTATCCGCATGGAGAAGGTTTCAAGATGGCGGCGGGCTGGCTGATTGATCAGGCAGGCTGGAAGGGGCGTTCCCTCGGGCCGGTCGGTGCCTATGAGAAGCAGGCGCTGGTGCTGGTGAATCTCGGTGGTGCGCGCGGCGCAGATGTGCTGGCCACGGCGCGTGCCATTCAGGCAGATGTCAGTGCCCGCTTTGGTGTTGACCTTGAAATGGAGCCTCGAATTTACGGCGAATGAGTTGTTACTTGATTCATTGGCATTGCTAGTCAGAACAGTCTTCAATAAAAATAATAAAGGGGATGTTGAATGCGTCAAATTTTTGCTGCATGTGTGCTGGGCGCTTCTGTCTTTCTGTCATTCCCGGTCTGCGCGGCGGACAAGGGTATTTTTGAGGATATCGCGCAGGGTCAGGAGGCCATTGCCGGCCTCAACCGGCACCAGGCAATTATTGATGGCCTGAAAGTCTTTTATCTGGATAACGATAACAAGGCCGCCAGGCGCACCATTCTTCTTGTGCATGGCTTTGGTGATAGCGGCTTGAGCTGGACCCAGTTCTCCCGTCGTTTGCGCGACAATGATTTCCGTATTGTAATTCCCGATCTTCCAGGCTTCGGCCAGAGCGATAAAAAGCCAGACACCAATTACCGGTATGAGGCACAGGCCAGGCGCTTGTCTGCGCTTCTGCACGCCATCGGTGTCCAGAAGTTTCATGTGGTTGGCAACTCAATGGGTGGTGCGATCGCCGCAGAGCTGGCCATACAACAGCCAGGGGATGTGCAGAGCCTGACGCTCATGGATGCTGCCGGCATTCATTACCGCCCTACCGAGCTGGATCGTGCCATGTTGGCTGGTCGTAATCTGCTGGTGATGAAAAAGCCGGAAGATTTTGATGCCATGCTCAGTTTTGCTTCTGCACAGCGTCCGGCCATGCCGCGTCCGGTACTGGATTATCTGTCCGAGCGAGCCGTTCAGGACAGTGCGCTGCACGAGCGGATTTTTCATGATGCCTTGTTTGAGGACATCAATTTCCTGCTGCCAAAACTGGAGGACATCAAGGCGCCCACGCTGATTGTCTGGGGGGCGAAGGACCGTGTTCTGCATCCTGATAATGCGAAGATATTCAACAAGTACATCAAGGACAGTCGTGTGGTCATCATGCCTGATGTTGGCCATATCCCGATGGCAGAAGTGCCCTACGAAAGCTCTGACGAAGTCGTGAAATTTATTGATGCGTTGCCATGAGTGCCTGAATGCCTGATGCCATGAGTGGTGATGGCTGAAGGGCCGACAATAAAAAAGGGCGGTCATCAGACCGCCCTTTTGGTTACTGCAAGCAGTTACCTGGCATCAGGAAATCAGCTTGCCGTATTTTCCGGCTTGGATTCCGGGGTGCTGTCTTCATTGCTGCCTGCTGAAGCAGGAGCAGCGGTTTCAGCAGATGCTTCGGGTGTTGCGGGGGCATTCACCACTTCCGTGGCTGTTGTGGCGGCCTCAGAAGTTGCAACTGTTTCAGGCGTTTTCACTACCGGAGCTTCAGTAACAACTGGAGCCTCAGCAACTACCTTTGCTTCAGCTGCAGCTGTAACCACGGGCGCTTCAGTTGCAGTTACTGATGCGTGAGCACGCTGTGCAGCCAGCTCACGTTCGCGGCGACGACGCTCACGCGGGTCATTGGCGGCACGACCGGTCGAGGTCCGTGGTACATGTGGCTCAGGTGTCGGCAGGCCGCCAGCAACAGGCTCTTCAGCCGTTACAGGTGACAGCGTTACGGTTGCCATGGGTGCTGCAGGTGCTGCAATCACCGGAGCTTCCGGTTTGGCTTTCACCACGGCTGCTTCAGTCACTTCAGCAACTGGAGCGGCTGTACCCTGAGCCTCGGCAGCGGGCGCTGTGGCAACAGTAGTGGCTTCAGTCGGGGTTTCAACAGCAACCGCTTCAACGACTGCAGCTTCAGTAACAACAACTGCTGCCGCTGCAACTACCGGAACTCCTTCCGGGGTCAGCAGGCCTTCATCAATCAACACTTGCTGATCACGGTCGCGCGGAGGGCGCTGACGGCGATTGCTCGGATGACGGCCACGACGTGGACGGCGTTCTCCAGTTTCTACCGCTGCTTCCGGTGCGACGGCACCAGCGACAGCATCGATAGCATCGACAACAACCCCTTCAGCAGCCATTACCGGTGCAGCAGCCTCTTCACGACGCTGACGCGGCTCACGTTCCGGGCGCGGCCCACGATCACCACGCGGCTCTCTTGGTTCACGAGGTTCGCGGGGTTCACGTGGTGGACGGGCGTCGCTGCCTTCCGGGCGGCCTTCGATTTCTACACGACGACCTTCAATGGTGGTGCGGCGATTTTCACCGCCCTGAGGACGACCCTCACCACGATCACCGCGCGGTTCTCTCGGTTCTCTTGGCTCCCTCTGCTCTTTTGGTTCACGCGCCTCACGAGGCTCGCGTTCCGGGCGTGGCTCACGTTCCGGGCGTGGTTCACGCGCTTCACGTGGCTCACGATTTTCGCGCGGTTCACGCTGGCCTTCACGAGGGCCATCATTGCGGTTACGGCCGCCCTGACGATTACCGTCACGACGCTCGTTGCCACCACGGGCATTGCGCTGACGATTGCCTTCCGGCTTCTTCGGCACTTCCTGCACAACGGGCTCGGGTGCCTTCTCGCTGATGCCAAACAGATTGGACAACCAGGCAAAGAATCCCTGCTGGCTTGGCACCGTTGGTGCTGCGAGCGGGGCGGCAACATGCTGCTCCGGTGTCCTCTGGGCCGGTGCCTGGGTGCGGGGCTGGATCATCTTCACCGCCGCTTCCTGACGACGCGGTTCCGGATCAACAGACTTCAGCACGTCTTCATTGGCCGGCGGCTGGATACGTTCCACCAGTTTGTAGGTCGCCACATCTTCCTGGCCTTCCTCAATCTGGTCGTCACGCAGGCGAGTGACTTCGTAATGCGGGGTTTCCAGGTGTTCGTTCGGCAGGATGACGATGCGAACACCACTTCGGCTTTCAATGGCGGAAAGGGC
>CAYGBB010000137.1:0-5903 GCA_964347985.1 uncultured Moraxellaceae bacterium | reverse complement strand
GCAGAACCGATACGGATTTCCTTCTTGGCCACCAGCCTGCCGCCGTGAATGCGCGACAAGGCGGTGTGCATGCCAAGAGCATGTTTGACCACATCCAGCTTGCTGTCGTACAGCACCTTGTCGATGGCCGGTGCATTTTTAAGATGAGCCTGTTTCAGGTCACAGACATAGCGATACAAGGCCTTGTCCGTCCTGACCTCATGCTTCTCCGGATATTTTCGCTCGAGATACTCACCCAGCCGGCCACCGTCCAGCAGCGCCTGCACCTGTGCCAGCAGATTGGCGGGATAGCCTCGCAAGTATTTCAAGTCCGTCACTTCACGCATCACTCACCGGCACCCACACCATCAGCAGACTCAACCCTTGAATGTTTCCACAATGGGGCAACATTCATGCCCCTTCTCATCCGCGCACTGGGTAACCAGTGTTTTCAAACGGGTGGCCAGCGCCTGCATGTCCCTGATGCGCAGCTCGATATCCTCCAGGCGCAACGCCGCCATGGTGCGAATGCGGGCACGATCAGCGACGGCATCCAGATGCAGCAACTCACGGATCTCCTCAAGGGAAAATCCCGCTTCTTTCGCGCGACGAATGAAGTGCAGTTGCTGCAGGTCATGATCGGCATAATGCCGGTAGCTTCCCTCCTTTTCCGGCTCGGCCAACAATCCGATACGCTGGTAGTAACGAACGGTTTCCACATTAACGCCGGCCTGCGCGGCCAGCTTGCCGATGGTCATGTCGCTCATGGCATCTATCCTGATCAGAAGAGACTTGACTCTGTACGTGGGTACGGAGTCTAGGCTTGTTTGCATGTCGAATGAAGCAGGGAGATCAGCCATGAACCACAAACACGATCAGTCGCACACGCCAGCTGAACCCTCCGGGTCGTGTTGCTCGCACCAAGCCCAGGCGCCCTCTCCCCAGCCAGACTGCTGTGGCGGCGCCGGCACGCCGGCCACTGCCGAGCTGCGTGACCCGGTTTGCGGCATGAAAGCCGGCAAGGACAGCCCGCATCACGCCACTCATGACGGCAAGGACTACTACTTCTGCAGCGCGCATTGCGTGCAGAAATTCTCGACAGACCCTGCCCGGTATCTGGCGCCACAGGCACCTGCTGAGCCTGCTCCGGCCGGCACGATGTACACCTGCCCCATGCACCCTGAAATCGTCCAGGAAGGCCCCGGTGATTGCCCTAAATGCGGCATGGCCCTGGAGCCAATGCTGGTCACGGCCGAAAGCGACACCCGCGAACTGGACGCCATGACCCGTCGCTTCTGGATCAGCGTGCTGTTCAGCCTGCCCCTGCTGGTCATGACGATGACGGAAATGCTGCCGGGCGTGAACTGGCATCATCGCCTTGGCGATGCCTATGGCTGGATCCAGTTTGCCCTGGCCACCCCCGTTGTCGTGTGGGCCGCGTTTCCGTTCTTCCGGCTGGCCGTGCAGTCCTTTGTAAACCGGCACCTGAACATGTTCAGCCTGATCGGGCTGGGGGTGGCCGCTGCCTATGGCTTCAGTGTGATCGCCCTGCTCTTTCCGGCACTCATCCCGGAAAGCTTCCGTGAAGGCGGCATGATGCCGCTTTATTTCGAAGCCGCCGCAGTCATTGTGTCACTGGTTCTGCTCGGACAAGTCCTCGAGTTACGGGCCCGCTCGCAGACCGGCGATGCTTTGCGCAGCCTGCTCAAGCTGGCCCCGGAAACCGCCAACCGGATGGGTGATCATGGCGAAGAAATCATTCCGCTGTCGCATGTCCACCTTGGCAATCACCTGCGGGTAAAACCCGGGGAAAAAATCCCGGTGGATGGCAAGGTCATCGAGGGCCACTCCACGGTGGATGAATCCATGCTGACCGGCGAGCCCTTGCCGGTGGAGAAAACCATCGACAGCCCTGTGACCGGCGGTACCCTTAACCAGAATGGTGCCTTTGTCATGGTGGCCGAGCGTATCGGACATGACACGCTGCTCGCCCGCATTGTCGATCTGGTCAATCAGGCGGCCCGTTCACGCGCCCCCATCCAGCGTCTTGCCGATCAGGTCTCCGCCTGGTTCGTGCCCCTTGTGATTGCCGTCGCCGTTCTGGCATTTGCCGGCTGGTGGTTCTTCGGGCCGGCACCCGCGCTTAACCATGCACTGGTTGCCGCCATCTCCGTGCTCATCATCGCCTGTCCATGTGCCCTGGGCCTTGCCACTCCCATGTCCATCACCACCGGCGTGGGTCGGGGCGCGCGTGAAGGAGTACTGATCAAGGATGCCACTGCACTGGAGCAACTGGAAAAAATAGACACCCTGGTCGTCGACAAGACCGGCACCCTCACCGAAGGCAAACCCTCACTGCAAAGCGTGTATTCCATCACCCAGGATAATGCGCTGGTGTTGCAACTGGCGGCCAGTCTGGATGCGCTGAGCTCACACCCGATTGCCCAGACCCTGGTGAACGCCGCGAAAGCACAGAATATCCCCCTGCTGCCCGTTGAAAACTTCACTGATGTCCCCGGTGCCGGTGTGGAAGGCTCTATCGAGGGGAAACGCATTCGCCTGGGCAATGAACGGATGTTCAGCGAGTCCGGCATTGACCCCGGCATCGTGGGTGACGAAGCCGGGCGGCGTCGCCTCGCGGGTGAAACCGTCATGCTGGTCAGTCGTGACGATGTAGTGATTGGGCTGATTGGAGTGGCCGACAAGATCAAGGACTCGACCCGTGAAGCGGTGGCGGCCCTCAAGGCCGAGGGTATCCGTCTGGTCATGCTCACCGGCGACAACCGGATCACTGCGGATGCCGTCGCCAAAGAACTGGGCATTGACGAGGTTCATGCCGAGATCCGCCCGGATGAAAAGCATCAGGCGGTGAAACGGTTGCAGGCCGAAGGCCGTCTCGTTGCCATGGCCGGTGATGGCATCAACGATGCGCCCGCCCTGGCACAGGCCCACATCGGTATCGCCATGGGCAATGGCACCGATATCGCCATGCAAAGTGCGGGGGTTGTGCTGGTGAAGGGTGATCTGCGCGGCATTGCACGCGCCGTCCGGCTAAGCCGGGCGACCATGAAAAACATCCGGCAAAACCTGTTCTTTGCCTTCGTCTACAATTTCATTGGGGTGCCCTTGGCGGCGGGCTTGCTCTATCCCTTCTTCGGCATGCTGCTCAGCCCCATGATTGCCAGCCTGGCCATGAGCCTGAGTTCGGTATCGGTGATTGGTAATGCCTTGAGGCTGCGGAATGTGAAGCTCTGAAGGGCGCACTGAAACCGGCAAAAGAGGTAAGCCGGCACCATAAATTGTAGGGCAATCCATTGTTACATTGAAAAATGGCAATGATACAGTCGGTGCACTCACTCGCAGACCGAGGCCACCATGCTCTTGAAAAAGAAGATCAGTGAACTGAACCGGGCCCTGGATCATGCGCAGTCCTACACGGAATGGGAACAACTGGGCACGGAGCTCGATGCGCTGACCGGAATTGATCTATGGAAGATCGATAACACCTCGCCCGATTACAATTACGAACTGATCCACGACCAGTTACTTACCCTGCGCAGCTACATCAAGGAAAACCGTATTGAATTGCTGATGCGGACCTTGCGCGTGGGCCTGCACCATGACCTGGGCAACATGGGCAACCCGTCCCTGTATGGCCGCGCTCATGTCGGCACCAAGCGCCTCATCGAAGAGTACGTGGACCAGGTCTGTGTTGCACTTAATCACGTGTGCAACAACACCTTTGAAGGCATCAGCTTCAACGACAAGATCACCTTTTTTGAAGACACGGCACGAAGCTTTGGCCAGCCCGCCCTGATGCTGTCCGGTGGCGCCACACTCGGTCTGTTTCACATCGGTGTGTGCAAGGCCCTGCAGGACCAGGGATTGTTGCCCAAGGTGATTTCCGGCTCCAGTGCCGGCGCCATCATGGCTGCCATGGTTGGCTCACATACCGATGACGAACTGGAGTCGATGTACGATGGTGAAGGCTGGTACAGCGATGCCTGGCGCTACAACGGCTTCCTCAACGGCATCAGTGGCAAAGGTTTTGCCCAGCAAAAGCAGCTGGAAACCTTCCTGCGCCGCAACATCGGCGAGTACACGTTTGAAGAAGCCTTTGCCCGTACCGGTCGTCATGTCAATGTGGCCGTGTCGCCGGTGCACCAGCACCAGAAAGCCCGCCTCATGAACGAGCTGACCTCGCCTTACCTGCTGCTGTGGAGCACCGTACTGGCTTCATGCGCGGTGCCCATCCTGTTCCCGCCCGTTACTCTGGTGAACAAGACCGCCGATGGCAACTACGCGCCCTATATGCCACTGGAACAGTGGGTCGACGGTTCGGTCAAAAGCGACCTGCCCCGCCAGCGCCTGATGCGCATGTACAACGTCAATTACTTTGTCGCGGTTCAGGTCAACCCGCACATTGTGCCGTTCATGGAAACCGACAAGAAACGTCAGGCAACCCACCTGATGTCATGGCCGCAGCGTGCCCTCCGCGAAGAAATCAAGTTTCATGCGGCCGGCACGCTCGATTTCCTGCGTTCCCAGGTCAGCAACGAGGCTGGCCGGCAGTTGATGGACCATGCCTACAACATTGTCGCGCAGCGCTATTACGGCAATGCCACCATCACGCCCAAATATACGGTCGACCATTACCGCCACATGCTGCGTGACCCCAACAAGGATCGTTGGCACTGGTTCCGGCTGCAGGGGGAGCGCGCCACCTGGCCGAAGATCTCCATGATCCGCACCCACTCACGCATCAGCCAGACGCTCTCTGACTGCATTGAGCGGATGCAGCATCAGCGCCAGCGCCGACGCGAGGACCGTGCCCCGGCATTGACGGTCGTCGGCAAGTAAGCGCTCGACACTCCGTCTGGTATCCCCAAGCGGCCGGACACCCTGCTCAGAGTGTCCGGCCGTTTCGTATCCGTCGCCCCGAGGTTATAGTCACGCCGTGCAGCAGCCCGTTGCGCAGCCCGTTGCGATGGAGACGCCATGACCGCGGTAAAGATTCCCGGATACACCCTCAAGAGGAAGCTTGGCCAAGGGGGTATGGCTGTCGTTTTTCTGGCAGAGCAGGAGTCATTCCAGCGCGAAGTGGCCCTCAAGGTGATGTTTCCGCAAATTGCCAGGGAGCCGGGATTTGCCGAACGCTTCCTGCAGGAGGCCCGTACCGTTGCCCGCCTGACCCATCCCCACATCATCGTGGTGCACGATGTCGGCGTGGCCAACAACCTGCATTATTTCGCCATGGAGTATCACACCGGCGGAGACCTCACACAGCGTATCCGCAACGGCGGGATCACGGCGTACCAGGCCCTGACCATTACCCGCCAGATTGCCGATGCGCTGGCACTGGCCCATGAACACCAGATCATTCATCGCGACATCAAGCCGGACAACATCCTGTTCCGCGCTCACGACGATGCCGCCATTCTCACTGATTTCGGCATTGCGAAAAGCCTCGGCAACGACCTGCAGCTTACCCAGTTGGGATCAGCCGTAGGCACCCCGAAATACATGAGCCCCGAACAGGCCCGGGGACAAAAAGTCGATGGCCGCAGTGACCTCTACAGCCTGGGGGTAATGCTCTTCGAAATGTTGACGGGTCGCGCGCCCTACGTGGCGGACGAAGCGCTCGCACTCGGTATCAAGCATTGCCAGGACCCTATTCCCCGCCTGCCGGCCGACCTCGCCCGCTACCAGCCCCTGCTGGATCGCCTGCTGGCCAAGGAACCCAAAGACCGCCACCCCGATGCCCGTGCACTGATAGCCGATATTGAAGCACTGCAACGCCCGGGTGGACGACCCGCTGCAGCAGAACCGGTCAGCCCGCCCGCCCAGTCCAGCTCCGCCAGCAGCGCCCCGACCGTCATGAATGCAGCACTTCCGGCCAACACCGGTACCGCAAAGTCCGCAGG
>CAYGBB010000136.1:0-5938 GCA_964347985.1 uncultured Moraxellaceae bacterium | reverse complement strand
CATGCGGACACATGCAGATCGAAGTGCGGCGAAGCCAGGATAGCAAACAGATAGGCCCCTACCGCATAGAAGGCGATGTAGCCCAGATCGAGCAGGCCGGCGTAACCAACAACAATGTTCAGCCCCAGCGCGAGCATGGCGTAGAGCAACACGAAATCGAGAATACGCACCCAGGAATTGCCAAAACCCGCCCCAATCAGGAACGGGGCAATGACGAGTGCCATGGCAATGGCGGCATAAGCCATCCAGAGCCCGGCGGGGGATTTTGTCTGATGCATCACGGCCGCTCCGCCACGCGCTCGCCCATCAGGCCGGAAGGCCTGAACACGAGCACCAGTATCAGCACCATGAACGCAAACACATCCTGATACTGGCTACCCAGAAAGCCGCCGGTAATGTCGCCGATATAACCAGCCCCCAGCGACTCGATAATGCCCAGCAACAGACCACCGATCACTGCACCCGCCAGATTGCCGATGCCCCCCAGCACGGCAGCCGAAAATGCTTTCAGGCCCAGCATGAAGCCCATATAGGCATGGGCCTGTCCGTAGTTGGCCGCCACCATCACACCGGCCACCGAGCCCAGGCAGGAACCCAGAATGAATGTCATGGAAATCACGTGATTCACATTCACGCCCATAAGCGAGGCCACCTGCGGGCTTTGTGCCGTGGCACGCATGGCCCGGCCAAGCTTGCTGCGATTCACCAGCAGCATGAGTCCACCCATGATGAGGGCCGCCAGCACGACAATGAGGATTTGCACGGAGGTAATGGAGGCACCGAAAAACTTGTGCGGCACGGTGGGCAAAATGGCAGGAAAGGCAACGTACTGCCGGCCCCAGATGATCATCGCCAGATTCTGCAGCACGATGGAAACACCAATGGCAGTGATCAGCGGGGCCAGACGTGGCGCATTACGCAAGGGGCGATAGGCAATGCGCTCGATACTGAAGCCCAGTGCGGCGCAGGCAGGAATGGCCATGAGCAGGCTCACCCCGACCAGCATCAGACCGGGCAGGTCGACCCCGTAACCGATCAGGATGTTCAGGCAGGTAATAGTGATCATGGCGCCGATCATCACGATCTCGCCATGAGCGAAATTGATGAGGCCGAGAATGCCGTAGACCATGGTGTAGCCCAGCGCAATCAGGGCGTAGATGCTGCCCAGAATGAGGCCGTTGATGAGCTGTTGTACCAGGATGTCCACGTGTCTGCTGATTCCCTGTTGAGTCCTTGCCGGTGTTGCACAGGAGACAAATCACCCTCCCGGCAACGACCGGCGAAGGTTACGCAGGAATCGGGTCAGACTCAACGGGGGATGGCAGGCAGAAGGAAGGGAAAAACTCGCGCCTGATGCCGCGCCCACCAGACCGCATGGTTTCCGTAGGGGGGCGGCATCAGATGTGAAGGAATGAAAGTTTACTTGGCGGGTGCTGCGGCTGGTACGGCAGCAGGGCCTCCAACGGTACGCAGCAGCTTCCAGTTACCGCCTTCTACCCGATAGACAGAGATCGATGCGCTGGTCAGATCGCCGTTGGCATCAAAGCTGATGTTGGCTGTTACACCGTCATGGTTGGTCTTGGGCATTTCCGCCAGAAACTTTGCAGACTCCACCGAGCCGGAGCGCTTCATGGCATCCGCAATGACCATCATGGCGTCGTAGCAGTACGGGGCATACAGCTGGATCACACCGTACTTGGCCTCGAAGCGCTTCTTGAACTCCGGGCCGTGAGGCATGGATTCCAGCGGCACACCCGGCAAGGAGGCAATCACGCCATCGGCCGCCGGACCGGCCAGTTTCATGAACTCGGCAGTGTGGATACCATCCCCCCCCATGAATTTCGCGGTAAGGCCCAGCGTTTTCATCTGTTTGGCCATCGGAGCGCCCTGCCCGTCCATGCCACCGTAGAACAGCAGATCAGGTGCGGTGCCCTTGATCTTGGTGAGGATGGCCGTGAAATCAGACGCCTTGTCGTTGGTGAACTCACGCACAATGATGGTGCCGCCATTGGCGAGCACGGCTTTCTCGAACTCGTCGGCCAGGCCCTGACCATACGCCGTACGATCATCGATGATGGCGATTTTCCTGGCGCCGGCATCCTTCACGGCAAACTCACCCAGCGCCTTGCCCTGCTGTATGTCGTTGGCCATCACCCGGAAAGCATTCTTGTAGCCCTGCTGGGTGTACTTGGGGTTGGTCGCCGACGGCGAGACCTGCACGATGCCGGCATCGTTATAGACACGCGATGCCGGAATGGTGGTGCCGGAGTTAAGGTGGCCAATGATGACATTGACGCCATCGTCCACGAACTTCTTGGCAACTGTGGTGGCAATGCGCGGATCGGCCTGATCGTCTTCCGAGATCAGCTCGAAGGTCACCTTGCGACCACCCACTTCAAAGCCACTGCCATTCAGCTCATCGATGGCCAGCCGCACGCCATTTTCATTGTCCTTGCCCAGATGGGCCTGAGGCCCTGTCAGCGGAGAGGCATGCCCCACCCGGACGACCAGCGGGCCATTTGCATCAGACGTACCGGAGGTGTCTTCTTTCTTGCTGCAGGCAGCCAGACCGACGGCCGTGGCGAGTATGGCGAGGGGGAGAATCTTCTTCATGGAGCATCCCTGGTGGTTTATGCGGACTCTGGCTGGCCCGTTTGATGGCGGATTATTGCCCGGCCACGTCCGGCTGCAAAGAGGCGAGCCCTGAACTCTTGCAAGCAAGTGTTGCGCCATGGCAGTGACACAGGTGGCTGGCAGGCGGGGGATGCCGGTAAACTACCATCATCCGGTGCGCGACCCAGTCGCTACCATCCTCATGCAGCCCCAGGCAGACCTGACTCCTCATGACCATGCTCACCCCTCTGTCCCCTACACTCGACCTCACCCTCGCCCTGATGCGGGAACCCTCCGTGACGCCCTTCGATGCCAACTGCCAGACATTGATGATCGAGCGACTGGAAAAGATCGGCTTTGGTGTGGAGCGCCTGCGCTTTGGGGATGTCGACAACTTCTGGGCGCGTCGTGGCAACCATGGCCCGGTGCTGGCCTTTGCGGGACATACCGATGTAGTACCGACAGGGCCGGTGGAGAACTGGAGCGTGCAACCGTTTGCACCAGAAATCCGCGACGGCATGCTTATCGGGCGTGGCGCCGCCGACATGAAAGGCTCACTGGCGGCCATGGTGGTGGCTTGCGAGCGCTTTGTGTCCACCCATCCCGATCACAAGGGCTCCATTGCGTTCCTGATCACCAGCGATGAAGAAGGTGTGGCCATCAACGGCACCGTAAAAGTCATTGAGCATCTGGAGGCACGCCAGGAAAAGATTACCTGGGCTCTGGTCGGTGAACCCTCTTCCAGCAAGCAGCTGGGTGATGTCATCAAGAACGGCCGTCGCGGCTCACTGAATGGCGTCCTGACCATCGTCGGCATGCAGGGCCATGTCGCCTACCCGCATCTGGCCGACAATCCGATTCATCGTGCCGCACCGGCGCTGGCCGAGCTGGCGGTTGAAGTCTGGGATCACGGGAATGACTTCTTCCCGGCGACCTCGTTCCAGATATCCAATATCGGTGCAGGTACCGGCGCCAACAACGTCATTCCGGGTGAAATGAAAGTGGTCTTCAATTTCCGCTTTTCTACAGAGGTTACCGAGCATCAACTGCGTGAGCGCACCGAATCCATTCTGAAAAAGCACGGCTTGCTGTACAAGCTGGAGTGGAGCCTGTCTGGTCATCCCTTCCTGACCGCTGCAGGTGAAATGGTACAGGCTGCCGTGGAAAGCATTCGCGAGATCTGCGGCATTGATACCGAGCTCTCCACCAGTGGCGGCACGTCTGATGGCCGGTTCATTGCCCCCACAGGAGCACAGGTGCTGGAGCTTGGCCCGCTGAATGCAACCATCCACAAAGTGAATGAGGAAGTGCGCGCTGCCGATCTGGATACACTCACGGACGTGTATGAGCGCATCATGGTGAAGTTGCTGTCGTGATTTCCCTTCGCTGCCCGCTTTGCCACGAGCGACTGGCCCCGCTGGACCATGGCATGGTCTGCTCCTCCAACCACCGCTTTGACCGTGCGCGTGAAGGCTACCTGAACCTGCTGGCAGTCCAGCAGAAAAACAGCCTGGACCCTGGCGATGATGCCGACATGGTGGCAGCGCGCCGGGCATTTCTGGAGGCGGGTTATTACTCACCGTTTCGCGAGACCCTCAAAGGAATCATCCGGCCATTGAATGCAGATTCGTTGCTGGACAGTGGCTGCGGCGAAGGCTGGTACACCGAGTCGTTTCGCGAAGTTGCCGCCAACATTGTGGCACTGGATATCAGCAAACATGCCGTGAAACGCGCTGCAAAACGTGCAGCCGGATTTACATGGCTGGTCTCCAGCAGCAATGACATTCCGTTGTTTGATGACAATGTGGATGTAATGACAGCAGTCTTCAGCCCGGTGCAGGTTGCTGAAGCGGCTCGTGTACTGAAAGAAAATGGCATTCTGGTGATTGCCGCTCCCGGCGAAAAACACCTGTGGGAGCTGCGTGAGGCGCTTTATCCGGAAGTGCGCGCACATGAGTCGGATAAATGGCTGGAGGGATTGTCCCCTGCGTTCGCACTGCAGCATGAAGCCTCCCTGCAGTTCTCGTTCACACTGCCTGACAATGCGTCCGTGAAAAACCTGCTGCTGATGACGCCGCACTACTGGCGTGCCTCACGTGAACGACGCACTCAAGTGGAAAATCTGCCCGCCCTTATTGTGCAGGCAGATTTCCGCATACTGGTGTTCAGGAAAACATCGCCGCAGCCCGTTAGCGCGCCGCAGTAACAACGGCCTGGCCAGACGCACCCAGATCAGTTGCAATACGCAAGGTCATGCTGTTGGCCAGAGCAGGGATCGCATAGGTGTTGTAGTCCGCTACCTTGCTCCGGAGGAAACTCCACTTCCTGACCGCTGGAGCCATCTGCTGGCTGGTGGTCAACGTCGTCATGACCTTTTCTACGTCGTCATACGCCTCTTCCAGAGAACGATTCATGGGCACCGTGGTAATTGAGCCATCGTTCACTGATGAAATGGTTTTTGACAGGTAGCGATAACGGAAATCCAGCATCAGGAAACCTGCGTCACCGCCACCCTTTGCAAGCAAGGCTTCAGCCAGCACCTCATAGGCATCGACAACACTCTTGTATCGCTCGACGTCGTACTTTGACTTGGCGGGCTGTTCCTTGAGAAACAGGGAAATCCTGTCCACCACGATGGTTGCCTGGGCGTTGTCTGTGGATTTTTTCCGTGCCAGTCCAGACTCGGCCTTGCCCACAAGCATCCTGATTTTTTCGCGGGCGCGAGGAGAATTATCAACCTGATAGTACGCCAGATCCCCCATCAGTTCGGCAAGGGTATGGTCGACACTATCCGAGTTAAAAGCGGTCGCATTGACCGTGCAGGAAAAAACGAGTGCAAGAAGAGCAATAAATGACTTCATTTTACATTCATCCCTGAAAGACTGTTTTTTTGCATCGATCCTGATGCCTTGTGTAGGCTAGAACATCAGAATGACAGTTGCCATGAGACACCAGCAATCTGACATGTTGATGACAAGCCAAATACCAAGCTAACCAATTGTTTTTAATTAAAATAATTTACTGCAAGACGCCTTGGCGAGCTTCTGAACGGTTCTTTTCATGGCGTGACTGACGTTACACGCAAGCTAGTCAGAAATACCGGCGTGCTGAAGCTCAAGCCAGAATTGACAGTAGCGCTCAAACCTTCCTGAGATTGCGATATATCGCAGAAAGAAAAAGGCTGACGGCCGAAGGGCGCGCAAGGGGGAGGAGAAGAAAAAGACCAGACAGGAAATGGCGCCCACGAGACGATTCGAACGTCCGACCTGCCCCTTAGGAGTGGCAATCTGCCCCTTTTTTACTGGACATGCGAACAGCACTGAAA
>CAYGBB010000135.1:0-6001 GCA_964347985.1 uncultured Moraxellaceae bacterium | reverse complement strand
CTGGCCGAGGGGTTTTCCGATCTCGGAGTCCCTGTATTTCTGGCCGATATCAAGGGCGATGTCGCCGGCCTTTCACAGGCCGGCGCCGACAATCCAAAACTGGTTGAGCGCGCCGCCAAAATCGGTGTCGACGACTACCGCATGCAGGCATACCCGGTAGTGTTCTGGGATGTGTTTGGCGAGCAGGGGCACCCGGTCCGTGCCACCATTTCCGATATGGGGCCACTGTTACTGGCACGCCTGATGGACCTGAACGATGTGCAGGAAGGCGTACTCACCCTGCTCTTCAAGTATGCCGACGACAATGGCCTGCTGTTGCTTGATCTCAAGGATCTGCGGGCGCTTGTCTCCTATGCCGCCGATAATACGGCCGCACTCGGCAAGGACTACGGCAATGTCACCAAACAGACCCTCGGCATCCTGCAGCGCGAATTACTGACACTGGAAACGCAGGGCGCCGACAAGTTCTTTGGCGAGCCCGCCCTCAAGCTGGAAGACTTCATGCAGACCACGCTCGAAGGACGTGGCCACATCAACATCCTGGCGGCCGACAAGCTTTACCAGCAGCCGCGCCTGTATGCCACCTTCCTGCTCTGGCTGCTGTCCGAGCTGTTCGAGAACCTGCCCGAACGTGGCGATGCCGAGCTGCCCCGCCTGGTGTTCTTCTTTGATGAGGCACACCTGCTCTTCAATGACGCCCCCAAGGGGCTGCTCGATAAGGTGGAACAGGTGGTGCGCCTGATCCGCTCCAAGGGCGTGGGCATCTATTTTGTCACGCAGAATCCGCTGGACTTACCGGATACGGTGCTCGGCCAGCTGGGCAATCGCGTCCAGCATGCCCTGCGGGCATTTACCCCGCGCGACCAGAAAGCCGTCAAGGCAGCGGCCGACACCTTCCGTGCCAAACCCGGACTGGATGTGGCCACCACCATTACTGAAATGGGCGTCGGCGAAGCACTGGTGTCCACCCTGATTGAAGGGGGTATTCCCTCGCCGGTCGAACGCGCCAAAATCCGGCCACCCCGTTCGCGCATGGGCGCCATTACCCCGGAAGAACGAACAGCCATCATGCAGCGCTCACCGTTTCGCAGCACGTATCAGGAAACCCTTGATCGCGAGTCTGCCCATGAAATGCTGAGCGCCCGTGCGCAACAGGACGATGCCGCAGCACAGGCCAAGGCGGAGACCATGGCGGCAGAAAAAGCCGCAAAAGCAGCCACTCGCACTACCGCCAGAGAGCCGGACACGGTCTGGGAGACCGCCGCCAAAAGTGCCGTCCGTGCCGCCAGTTCGGAAATGGGGCGCAGCATCGGTCGCAAGCTGCTGCGAGGCCTGCTGGGCTCATTGAGCAAATCAATGCGTTAAGCAGGAAAGACGGCCGCGCGCACTCATTCACGCAGCTGCTTGCCGGGGGGCGGCCCCTGCAAAAGCCTCACCCGCAAACGACGGAAGTCGTCCGGCGTGACACTGTCAGCAAACAGCACGACACGACGCCGTCGTGGGCCGGTTTTCTCCAGAGCGCGAAAATCCAGCACCACCAGATAACGCCAGACCATGGATCGCACCAGACGCATGCGCGCCGTGCCGCCGGCATGATCCGCCAGCCACCAGTCCCCAATACGCTCCTGCAAGACAACGGTGCGGGACTCATGACGCCAGCTGGCCAACTCCAGCGCCAGCAGCACACACCATGCGGCAAGCACTGTCAGCTGCCACTGCAGGGGCAATACTGCCTGCAGCAGCGCCACAGCGGCCAGAAGATAAACAAGAATCAGAAGACAGCGCTTGATACGTGAAGGGTGCGGCTCAAGGATTGGGCGCCACACGGAGGCGGATGAGTTCAATCATGCGCCCCAGTTCTGCATCCGGCACCGGCTCATCGCCCATGAACCAGTGGAACATATCGATGTCTTCACACGCCAGCAAGCGCTCGAAGGTTGCCTTGTCGTGCTCATTCAGCCCCCGGTAATGCTCTTCCATGAACGGACTCAGGAACACATCCAGCTCCTTCAGACCCCGACGGCAGTTCCACGTGATGCGACGTTCGTGATCGGTGAGCTCTTGTGTCATGTCATCCTCCGGTAATCCCCCTCATCATGCGGGAACCGGCGAATTATACGCTTGTTTTTTTGGCGAATGCCCCTATAACGTCGCCATGACACCTTGCCTTAACCGTCTTGCCCTCACCGTGCCTGGATCATTGCCCATGTCTGCTGCCTGGTCTGCCCTGCTTGCCTCCCGCCCTGTCGCCGCCCTGGCTCCTGCAGATGCCGGTCTTGTACTGACCCCGCTGCCCGGCCTGGCCAGCCTGCAGGTCAGCGGCCCTGACGCCTGCAAGTTCCTGCAGGGCCAATGCACCACGGACTTTCGCGAGGTTGAGCAGGGTCAGGTACTGCCTGGCGCCATCTGCTCCCTGAAAGGCCGCGCCCTCTTCACCTATCGCGCCATTCCGGTGGGCGATACCGTGCACCTGGTGCTGCCACAGGATCAACTCGCAGATGCCCATGCCCATCTGAAAAAATTCAGCATATTTTCCAAAGTGACGCTCACGGCAGATGCAGAATCGCCACTGCTGCTGGGCGTACGCGGCCCACAAGCAGGCACCGCTCTGGCCAAACTGGCGACAGCACTTCCTGCTGAAGGCCACAGCGTTGCGGGCCCTGCCGGCATCAGCATCGCCGCATTGCCGGCTACGGATCGCTACCTGCTGGTTATTCCTGCAGCGCAGGCCTTAGATGCACTGGAAAAACTGCTGACTATCCCCGCCGTCATTACATCCGGAAGTGACTGGCAACTCGCCGACATTCGTGCCGGCATAGCCAGTGTCACCGCAACAACCCGCGACCAGTTCCAGCCACAGGAACTCAACTATCCGGCGGTCTCCGGCGTGAGTTACACCAAGGGCTGCTATACCGGGCAGGAAATCGTTGCACGCCTGTATTTCCGCGGCAAGCTCAAACAGCGCCTGTACCGACTGACCGCAGCGGCCGAGGCACCTGTTGCCGGCAGTGGCATTTTTGCGGGCGAGCAGCGCGTGGGAGATGTGGTGATGGCCACCAGCCGCGCAGACAACCATTGCGAGCTGCTGGCGATCGTGAAAAATTCAGCCGTGCTGAACGGCGAGCTGGCCCTCGGGCAGCAGGGTCCGGCACTCACCGTACTGGACCTGCCCTATGCGCTGGACACCGACAAGGAAGAGTAGGATCAGCGCAATGCTGCCAGCGGATGCTCGCCCTGCCATGGCGCCACATAATGCCCGGCAATCCAGTCAGCACTGACTTCCGCCACCGTGGCAGGTTGCCAGTGGGGCGCATTGTCCTTGTCCACCAGCAACGCACGCACGCCTTCAATAAAATCAGGGTGACGCGCGCACTGCGTGGACAGGATCAGTTCTTCCCTGAATACGTCCGCCAGCGTCATTGACGCCCCGCGCTGCCACTGCCGGAAAATCAGCGCCGCCGATGTCGGCGACCCCTTGGCCAGCGTTTTCGCCGTCCGGTCCAGCCAGACATCCTCTGGCGCCGGCGCCGTCAGCGCCGCCACCAGCGTCGGCAGATCATCCGCCGCCGCACGCGCATTGATGACCTCCGCATGCGCCTGAAGTTCCGAAGGCACCAGGACCGGAGCTTCTTCTGCCGCCAGCAACGCTGATACCTGGGCCGCTCTTTCCTGCACCGCATCGGCCCACGCCAGCCCGACAAGAGAATCAATCACCGCCATACGCCGTGCACTGGCTACCACATGATCGGCAAAACCGGCATACAGCGCATCTGCGGCATTGAGATGCACCCCCGTCATGCCCAGAAACAAGCCGAGGCGCCCGGGCAGACGTGAGAGAAAATACGAACCACCCACATCTGGATAAAGCCCGATCGTGATTTCCGGCATTGCCAGGCGCGAACTTTCCGTCACAACTCGATGCGACGCGCCACACATGAGGCCGATACCGCCCCCCATGACAATGCCATGTCCCCACACGATCACCGGTTTCGGAAAAGTATGGATCAGGTAGTCAAGCTCATACTCTTGCGCGAAGAATTGCTGCGCATAGGGATCATCAATGCCGTGCTCACGCACGTTCAGGCACATCCGTCGTACATCGCCACCCGCACAGAAAGCCTTATCCCCGGCGCCTTGCAGGAACACTGCCACCACCTTGTCATCCGCTGCCCAGCGCTGCATGGCCGGCAACAGCAACCCGATCATGTCAAAGCTGAGGGAGTTCAAGGAACGCTCACTATTGAGCGTTGCAATGGCCAGCATACGGCCATCCGCCAATACACGCTGCTCCAGCAGCACAGTACGATCAGACATCAAAACCTCACTCAGGCAACGACCAGTCAATCGGCGTCATTCCATGCGCCTCAAGATAACGGTTGGTTTGGGAGAAATGGCGGCAGCCAAACCAGCCACCGCGATTGGCCGCCAGCGGTGACGGATGCGCCGCCTTCAGCACCAGATGCTTTTTCGTATCAATGAAGCGGCCCTTGCGCTGGGCATAGTTACCCCAGAGCAGGAAAACAAGATTCTCACATTCCTCATTGAGCACGCGGACAACGGCATCGGTAAAGACTTCCCAACCCCGCCCCTGATGCGAGGCCGCTAGTCCCGCCTGCACCGAGAGCACGCTATTGAGCAGCAATACTCCCTGCTCCGCCCAGTGCGAAAGCTCTCCATGGCGGGGCGGGGCAATGCCCATATCTGCCTGGATTTCCTTGTAGATATTAAGTAATGAGGGCGGCGGCGGGACGCCACGGCGCACTGAGAAACACAAACCATGTGCCTGCCGCGGCCCGTGATACGGATCCTGCCCCAGAATGACCACCTTCACCTTCGACAACGGGGTTATGTTGAAAGCCCCAAAGATCTCCGGCCCTGGCGGATAGATTTCCTTGCCAGCCTTTTTCTCACCGTCAAGAAAACCACGCAACTCGTGCATGTACGGCGCCAGAAACTCATCGGCCAGAGCATGCTTCCACTCCGGCTCCAGCTTCACCCTCTGCAACATGGGACTCATAACGACAACATTGCTCGTAATTGATGGGAAAGCATGTGCTTGACCTTGTCGCGGGAGAACTCGCCGGCAGCACTCAAGACGCCCTCATACTCCATCCAGCGCACGGTATTCATCAGCGATCGTGCGGCAAGATCGACCTCTTTGGCACCCAATGACTCCAGAAGCCGATGAAAATTCACCTGCAGGCGCTGATCATGCTGCAGCGCAAGAGCATGCATGCGTGTATCCGTCAGGGCCGCATAGCGGAAAGCATTATCCATGATGATGTTGTCACGATGTGTGCCGACCCTGAGGACAACATAATCCGTTCCCATTTCGGCCAGATGATCCACAACATCCCGAAGCTGCTCCGGATGAATGCCGAACTTGTCCGGGTAAGCCATGAGCCAGAGGTTGGCCCGGCTCCAGAATGGATCAATGAAACTTTCGATTGTTTCCTTGGCATAGAGAGTAAAGGCATCCGCAAGCAGATCGTGGATATCCTTGAAGTAATAGGTCGTTGCCGAAAGCGGCACGCCGGCCTCTGTAGCCACCGCCCGATGACGTACCCCCCTCACCCCGTCACGGGCTATCACCCGCAACGCAGCATGCAGAATCGCCAGACGGCGCTGCTCACTGCCCTCACGAGCAGCCTTGCGCCCCTGAAAGGCAACAGAGGATCTTGATGTCGGCATGAATCGGACTACTCCCGCAGAGGGAGGCAAGGATACCGGGCTGACTGCCGCATGCCCAGAGCCGGCAGACAAATGCGGCATGCTGGCTCAGGAAAAGCAGCGCCCCTTGTAAGTCATTGTATTTTAATTAAAACAGCCAATGCATTCGCGACACGGCAACATGAACACCCTGTCATTAGTCGACGCGCAAGGGCTTCTGTTGCTTCCGCGGGAGGGAATACATCCTGTCGCCATTTGAGGGGCCGGGGGAAACCCCATTCCAGAGGAACATCCATGTGGTTGCCGACATCTGGATGCCGGACTACCTGCA
>CAYGBB010000134.1:0-6029 GCA_964347985.1 uncultured Moraxellaceae bacterium | reverse complement strand
GTCTGCAGACAGTTGAAACCGGGCGGGCCATTGCGGCCGCCGAAAAAGCACTGCCGGCGTGGCGCGCCAAAACGGCAAAGGAACGTGCCCAGATCATGCGTCGCTGGTATGAGCTGATGCTGGCACACCAGGACGATCTGGCCAGCATTCTTACCCATGAACAGGGCAAATCACTGGCAGAGGCCAGGGGAGAGGTGCTCTACGGAGCGGCGTTCATCGAATGGTTTGGAGAAGAAGCCAAACGAATATACGGCGACGTGATTCCCGGCTTCAGTGCGGATCGTCGCTTGCTGGTCTTCAAACAGGGAATTGGTGTTGTGGCCGCCATTACTCCCTGGAATTTTCCGATTGCGATGATTACCCGCAAAGTTGGTCCGGCACTGGCCGCCGGCTGTACAGTCGTGGTGAAACCGGCGTCGGAAACACCACTCTCCGCACTGGCGCTCGCGGCACTGGCTGAGGAAGCGGGCGTCCCCGCCGGGGTCATCAATGTCGTTACAGGGCCGGCTGGCGTCATTGGTCCCGTGCTCACGCACAGCCCGGTTGTGCGCAAGCTGTCTTTCACGGGATCAACAGACATTGGCAAACGACTGATGGCCGAGTCTGCCGGTACACTGAAAAAGCTGTCACTGGAACTGGGCGGAAATGCGCCGTTCATTGTGTTTGAGGATGCCGATCTGGATGCCGCGGTGCGGGGGGCGATGCTGTCAAAATTCCGCAACTCGGGACAAACCTGTGTCTGTGCCAATCGCTTTCTGGTGCAGGACAGCATCTACAATGCCTTTATTGAAAAATTTGCGGCGGCAGTTGCCGGCCTGAAAGTCGGCGCGGGCTGGGAGCAGGATGTCACCCAGGGGCCGTTGATCAATGAAGCGGCTCTCACGCGCGTGCAAGGGTTGCTGTCTGACCTGAAGGGGCAGGGGGCCTCGATTGTGTGTGGGGGACATCCCCATGAAAAAGGAGGGCTCTTTTTCCAGCCAACGATCGTGCGTGATGTAAAAAACGACAGCGAACTGGCCCAGAGCGAACTGTTCGGCCCGATTGCTCCCGTCATTCGCTTCAAGGATGAGGCCGAAGCCATCCGGATGGCCAATGATACCGAGTTCGGGCTGGCCTCCTATTTCTACAGCCAGAACATCAACCGGATTTTCAGGGTATCCGAGGCTCTGGAGTACGGCATGGTGGGCGTCAACGAGGGCATCATCAGTACCGAAGTCGCACCATTTGGCGGAGTGAAATCATCCGGGCTGGGACGCGAAGGCTCGAAGTACGGCATCGACGAATACCTGGAGATCAAGTACGTCTGCATTGGCGGGGTTAACTGAACGGTTAGCTGAACGGGCTTTTAGCGCGCAACCAGCCACTCTCCATTGATCAGCAACTCAATGGGGCGGTAGGCGATCTTGTAGCTCATTTTCTGGCACTCGCGAATCCAGTAGCCCAGATACAGACTGGGTAGCCCAAGTCGGCGGGTTTCTTCAATCTGCCAGAGAATGGCAAAGGCACCGAGACTGCGTTTTTCGTAATCCGGATCGTAGAAGGTGTAAACCGCCGAGAGGCCATTCTCAAGCTCGTCACACACGGCAACTGCCAGCAGTTTTCCTTCCAGGTGAAACTCGATGAAACGGGTATTCGACCAGTCCGAGGTCAGAAACGATGCATATTGCTCGGCGCTGGGCGGATACATGTCGCCGTCACGGTGGCGGGCAGTAATGTAACGTTCGTACAGGGCGTAGTGTTCTTCCCGGAAGGCAGCATCACGCGCCTGTACGTCGAGGTCCTGATTTTTTTTCCAGATGCGCAACTGCTGCCGGTTAGGTGTAAAGCGCTCTACCGGAAGACGAATGGCGACACAGGCCTGACAACTGCCGCAATGGGGGCGATACACATAGTTGCCGCTACGACGAAAGCCGAGGTCGGAAAGTTCGGTGTAGAGACGACGGTCCATGTTCGTCTTGGGGTCGGCAAACAACGTCACCGCATCCTTGCCCGGCAGGTAGCTGCAGGCATGGGCGGTGGTGCTGAAAAACTTGATGCCAGGGGCCGTCATGGTTCGCCTCACGGGGTCATGCCATTTTTATAGCATAGCCTTTCGGGTTACCGGCACGTCTACAAGCCTTATGGCTGACGAAATGCGCCGGGATGGCGCCAATCGGGAGCTGGCCGGCCCACTTGCGCCTCGATGTAGCCAACAAAGATAGCGCGAGGGATCAGGATGGCCCCCATCCGCATCAGGTGCGGGTTCTCGACCTGGCCATCCACCAGTGGAATATCCCATGCCTGACAGAGCTGCATCAGATAGACAAACGCCGCCTTGGAGGCATCCGTTTCGCGACTGAACATGGATTCGCCAAAAAAGAGGCGGCCCAGATTCAGCCCGTACAGCCCGCCGACCAGTTCACCCTCCGGGTTCCAGACTTCAATCGAGTGGGCAATACCCCGCTCATGCAGTGCGGTGTAGGACTGAATGAATTCCGGCTGGATCCAGGTGCCATCCGCATAGTCCCGGGGCGCCGCACAGGCCTCCATGACACGGGTAAAGCACTGGTCGACCGTGAAGTGGAAATGACCTTTGCGCAGTACCTTGATCAGGCTTCGGGAGGGCTTCCAGCCCTCGGTCAAAAAGACACAGCGGGGATCAGGCGACCACCAGCAGATGGGGTCCCCTTTGCTGAACCAGGGAAAAATACCGTGCCGGTAGGCTTGCAACAGGCGATCAGGATGCAGATCACCGCCAACGGCCAGCAGGCCATTGGGTTCGTCCATCGCCTCGGTAACGGGAGGGAAGCCGTATTGAATGGGACCGAGCCGGTAAAGGGGCATGGGAGTGGCGGCGGAGGTACTACCCCCGCCGCAGTTCTCAGGCGAGATTATCGAGGTATTTTTCGGCATCCAGTGCCGCCATGCAGCCCGCACCCGCCGAGGTAATGGCCTGGCGGTAGACGTGGTCGGCAACATCGCCAGCCGCAAACACGCCCGGTACGTTCGTGGCCGTGGCGTTGCCCTCGCTGCCGCCCTTTACCTTGAGGTAGCCATTGGCCATGTCCAGCTTGCCGGCAAAGATGTCGGTATTGGGCTTGTGCCCGATGGCAATGAAAATCCCGGCCACATCAACATTCTGTGAACTGCCATCGGCAGTGTTCTTCAGGCGGGCGCCCGTCACGCCACCGTCATTGCCGAGCACTTCATCCAGCGCGTGATTCCAGATGATGGAAATCTTGCCTTCTTTTTCCCTGGCGAAGAGGTGATCCTGCAGGATCTTCTCCGATTTCAGCTTGTCGCGACGGTGCACCAGCGTGACATGATCCGCAATGTTGGACAGGTACAGCGCCTCCTCGACAGCGGTGTTACCTCCACCAACCACCATCACGCGCTGACCCTTGTAGAAGAACCCGTCACACGTTGCGCAGGCGCTGATGCCTCGCCCCATGAAAGCTTCTTCGGAGGGCAGGCCCAGGTACTGGGCAGAAGCGCCAGTCGCGATGATCAGGGCGTCGCAGGTGTATTCGCCGCTGTCGCCCTTCAGGCGGTAGGGGCGTTCACTGAAGTCGACCCCATTGATGTGATCGAAGACGACCTTGGTACCAAAACGCTCGGCATGGGCCTGCATCCGCTCCATCAGGGCAGGGCCGGTCAGGCCATGGGCATCACCAGGCCAGTTGTCCACTTCCGTGGTGGTGGTGAGCTGGCCGCCTGCCTGCATGCCGGTGATGACGACCGGATCAAGATTGGCTCGTGCGGCGTACACGGCAGCGGTATAACCGGCAGGACCGGAACCGAGGATGAGCAGACGGTGATGCTGGGCAGACATGACATCTCCTTGACAGGATGACCTGCCGATCAATGGCAGGGAGGGTGAATGAAAAGCCGGGGCAAATGCAGTGTCATTGCCGGTACTTGCGGCAAGATCAGGCGCATTCAGGGTCGCCAATATTAGCCGTATTTGGTGGGGGTGTGCTGACTGTTAATCAAGCCTTAAGGCCCTGAAGGCACTGCCCCACACTTTTTCTTCACAAACCATCGACAGATCAGGTGCTTGCATGGACTGTCAGCCCTTGTCCGCATGGCATAATCCCCCCCAGTCGTTACAATACCCGCTTGTTATTGCAGAGACCGCCAGTGAGCACCAAGGACGCCCAGCAGCCAGCTCCCCGTAAAGGGGTACGCGAAATCATTACCTTCTTCTGGACACTTGTTGGCCTCTACCTGCTGGTGGCCCTGGCAACGTGGTCGCCGGCCGATCCCGGCTGGAGCCGTCTGGGGGAGGGCGCGGTCGGAAATGCCGGCGGGGCGTTTGGCGCCTGGCTGTCCGACATCCTGATCAGTGCCTTTGGGCAAGTCGCTATCTGCATTCCCTTGTTTGTCTTTATCCAGCTTGTCTGGCTCTGGCGCCCGGAACCGCCCTTGATGGCATTGCCCTGGCGCGTGCTGAGCCTGCTGCTGACACTGTTGTCGATAGCGGCATTGGCCAGCCTCCACTTCAGTGAGCCCACCCGTGAAATCGTTAATGCCGCCGGGGGAATTCTGGGACTCGAGATCGGCCGCTCGCTGGCCTCGGCCTTCGGTGTATTTGGTGCCACGCTGCTATTACTCACTGTTGTCCTGGTTGGCGTTACTGTTGCCACCAGTCTGTCCTGGTTCTGGCTGATGGATGTCATTGGGCATGCCCTGTGGGATTTTGGCACGCTGATTGGCAGTATTTTCAGTGGCCAGTTCCATATCCGGCGTGAGGCCTGGCGTGAGCGCCGGGCAATGAAAAAAGCACTGGATGAAGCCTCTCCATCCTTTGAACTGGCGCTCAGCAATCCCAAAGTAAAGGCTCAACTGACTCGTGACGACAGTTTTCGTGCCGAGCCTGTGCTGTCGCCAGAGCCGGTCAAAAAGGCAAAGCCTCGAGCCGCCGATGAGCGGGTTGTGCCAGTCATTCTGCCGATGGAAGCACCCGTCAAGAAAAGTGAGCGTGCACTGAAAGAGAAACAGCGCAGCCTGTTTGACACCACCACGGTGACCGGTGAATTGCCTTCGCTGGGCCTGCTCGATCCTCCTGATCACAGCAAGAAGAAAGGCTACAGTCCGGAAGCCCTGGAAGGACTGTCGCGACTGCTGGAAATCAAGCTCAAGGAATTCAATGTTGATGCCACGGTAGTGGCGGTACACCCCGGCCCGGTGATTACCCGTTTTGAGATTCAGCCGGCCCCCGGGGTGAAAGTCGCCCGTATCACGAATATTGCCAAGGATCTGGCGCGCTCCCTGGCCATGATTTCCGTGCGCGTGGTGGAAGTGATTCCCGGCAAGTCCGTGGTGGGCATTGAAGTGCCCAATGAAGACCGCGAGATGGTTCGTCTTTCCGAGATACTGTCCTCACAGACCTATGAAGAAAAGGATTCACCACTTACGCTGGCGCTGGGCAAGGATATTGCCGGCAAGGCGGTGGTCGCCGATCTGGGCCGCATGCCGCATTTGCTGGTCGCCGGTACCACCGGCTCGGGCAAGTCGGTGGGCGTAAATGCGATGCTGCTCAGCATCCTGTTCAAGGCAACGCCGGACGATGTTCGTCTTATCATGATTGACCCCAAGATGCTGGAGCTGTCGGTTTACGACAAGATCCCGCATCTGCTCACCCCCGTTGTTACGGACATGAAGGATGCTGCCAACGCCCTGCGCTGGTCGGTCGGTG
The DNA here is from genome assembly GCA_964347985.1 of uncultured Moraxellaceae bacterium. Taxonomy (GTDB): domain Bacteria; phylum Pseudomonadota; class Gammaproteobacteria; order Pseudomonadales; family Moraxellaceae; genus UBA2031. The sequence goes on along the minus strand of CAYGBB010000134.1, from coordinate 352 downwards.
AAATGGAGCGTCGTTACAAGCTGATGGCTGCCATGGGCGTCCGTAATCTGGCGGGCTTCAACAAGAAAATCGAAGACGCCGCAAAGAATGGTGAAACCATTCCTGATCCGCTCTGGCGGCCGGGTGAAGACAGCGCCCTGCAGGAAACCGCACCGGCGTTGGTCAAACTGCCGTATGTAGTAGTGGTGGTCGATGAATTTGCCGACATGATGATGGTGGTTGGCAAAAAGGTGGAAGAGCTGATTGCCCGCATTGCCCAGAAGGCCCGTGCGGCCGGCATTCACCTGATTCTTGCCACACAACGCCCGTCGGTGGATGTGATTACCGGCCTGATCAAGGCCAATATCCCGAC
>CAYGBB010000133.1:0-6045 GCA_964347985.1 uncultured Moraxellaceae bacterium | reverse complement strand
GTGCAACAGCAGAAGAACAGGAGCGCATGCAGCGCTGGCAGTCATTGCCGCCGGAAAAGCGTGAGCGGTTGCGTCAGCGCTACGAAAAGTTCAAGCAACTGCCTCCCGAAGAGCAGGAGGCGGTCAAGCAGCGCTACAACAAGTGGCGGGAAATGCCGGCGGAAGACCGTCGTGCCATGCGGGATAAATGGCAGTCCATGAGCCCCGAAGACCGCAAGGCTTTCCGGCAGCGCTTTCATGGCGAGGACGGCGGTGATCGTGGCACGGGTCCCGGCAACGAGGGCAGTGATAAACAGGGCAAGAAAAAACGTAGTGACTGACAGTAGCGGCGCTGGCCGCGAATGTCAGTCACGTTAAAAAAACAACGCCGGCTCAGTCGCCGTCGTCACCTTCCTCGTCGTCTTCTGCAAACGTCATTTTCAGTTCCTGGATTTTCCGGGTCAGCGTGTTGCGTCCCCAGCCCAGCAGCTTCGAGGCATCACGGCGCCGTCCGCGCGTGTGGTTCAGTGCAGCCGTAATCATGATGCGCTCGAACGCCGGCAGTGCCGTGTCAAGCAAGGGCGTTGCTCCTGCCAGCAGTGATTTCCGGGCCCAGTTTGCCAGTGCCTGTTCCCAGTCCTGTTCACTGCGCGCCACTTCGGTGTTGCCGTTCGGCATCATTTCCGGCGGCAGATCCTCCACCAGGATTTCGCGACCCGACGCCATTACCGTGAGCCAGCGGCAGGTGTTTTCCAGCTGGCGGACATTGCCGGGCCAGGGCAGCTGCTGCAGGAATGCCGCGGTTTCCGGACGCAGGACTTTCGGTTCCACATTCAGCTCGCGGGCGGCGCGCACCAGAAAGTGCGAGGCCAGCATCGGCACATCTTCAGAGCGGTCACGCAGGCGTGGAATGTGCACGCGGATCACGTTCAGGCGGTGGAAAAGATCCTCACGGAACTTGCCATCATTCACCAGTTTTTCAAGATTCTGGTGAGTGGCAGCAATGATGCGCACATCCACCTTGACGGGCGTGTGACCGCCGACCCGGTAGAACTCGCCATCCGCCAGCACGCGCAGCAAACGGGTTTGCGTGTCGAGGGGCATGTCGCCGATTTCATCGAGAAACAGGGTGCCGCCATTGGCCTGCTCAAAACGGCCCTGGCGCAGCGCACTGGCGCCGGTGAAGGCGCCTTTCTCGTGGCCGAACAGTTCCGATTCCATCAGGTCTTTCGGAATGGCGGCCATGTTGAGCGCAATAAAGGGGCGGCTGGCGCGCGGCGAATGCCGGTGCAGGGCATGGGCGACCAGCTCCTTGCCGGTGCCGCTTTCGCCGTTAATGAGCACGGTGATGTTCGAGTGTGAAAGACGGCCGATGGCACGGAAAACCTCCTGCATGGCCGGGGATTCACCAATGATTTCCGGCGTGGGCATGAGATCGGCGACCGGCACCGTGGTTTGCTGCTGCTCGTGATGGTGCGCCACGGCGCGTTTTACCAGCGCGATGGCATCATCCACATCAAACGGTTTGGGCAGGTATTCAAACGCACCGCTCTGATAGGACGACACGGCCGAATCCAGATCGGAATGCGCCGTCATGATGATCACGGGCAGGTCCGGGTGGCTCTGGCGGATTTTCGTCAGCAGGCCAATGCCGTCAATGCCGGGCATGCGGATATCACTGATGATGGCATCGGGTTGTTCGCGGCTCAGCCGGCTGAGGGCGGCATTGCCGTCTTCGAACGTCGTGGCCGTCATGCCTTCCTGCTGCAGGGCTTTTTCCAGTACCCACCGGATGGAGCGGTCATCATCAATAATCCAGACCTTGTCGGTGCTCATGGCAATGTTCTCCCTGATGGCAGTGCGGTGGGGACGTGTGCGCGAGCCGCCAGCAGCGCTGGCAGGCACGCAGACTTTTCCTTGTCAGCGCGAGGTGGGTGGCGTGTGCTCACGTGCGGTCTCCAGTGGAAGCAGAATGCTGAATTGCGTCTGGCCCGGTCGGGATTCACATTCGATCAGGCCGTGATACTGGTGCACGATGTCCTGTGCGATGGAGAGGCCGAGGCCGGTGCCATTGGCGCGGCCGCTGACCATGGGATAGAAAATGGTTTCGAGCAGGGGCTCGGGAATGCCGGGGCCGTTGTCGATGATGTCGACCCGCAACACCAGGCGATGCCGGATGGCGCCAATCGTGAACTGGCGCAGGGGCCGGGTGCGCAAGGTGATGCAGGGCGCGTCATGCGGTTGCACATTTTCCAGCAGGGCCTGCAGGGCGTTGCCGCTGATGTTGAGCAGCACCTGGATCAGCTGGTCCTGGTCGGCCATGAGTTCGGGCAGCGAGGGGTCGTAATCGCGCTGCACATTCACGCGGCCGGTGGCCTCGACCAGGATCAGTGAGCGTACGCGCTCCAGGCATTCGTGAATGTTCACGGGCTGGATGTTGGGCAGGCTGCGCGGCCCCAGCATGCGGTCGGCCAGATTGCGCAGGCGATCGGCCTCTTCAATGATGATGTGGGTGTATTCGCTGATGTCGGTACCAGGCGGGGTTTTCTCCAGCAACTGGGCGGCGCCGCGAATGCCGCCCAGCGGATTCTTGATTTCATGGGCCATGCCGCGAATCAGGGCACGTGTGGCCTGATGATTGGCAATCAGCGCCTCCTCGCGCGAGATGCGCAACAGGCGGTCCATGGGCTGCATCTCGATGAGCAGGGCCGTCGGCTCGCCCGGTTCCATCAGGGTGCCCACGGTGTAGTCGACCACGGCCTCTTGCACGCCGACCCGCAAGTGCGCCTCGCGCTTGGTGAGCGGATGGGCGCTGGCCAAGGCATGGCGCAGGGTGGCGCTGATCGGGGTCTCGCCGACCTCGACCATGAACTCGCTCACCGGATTGCCGATGGCGCGAAGGCGGCTGACGGCCAGCAGGGACTCTGCTGCCGGATTGAGGTAGCGCACGATCAGGTGCTCATCGACCAGAAGTACCGCGGTACTCAGGTGATCGAGCAGTTGTCTGGCAAAGGCGTGGTCCTGCATCGGGGTCTGCCGGTCGTCTGGTGGCGTCGTGCCCTGCACAAGCATCTGCGGCTGCAGCAGGGCGCATCATGAAGGGGCTGTACGTGAGATAGCTAAAGCAAGAACCGCACCAGCTGCTGCCAGCCCGCGCTGATGGCGAGTTTGCCGGCAGGGTGGCGGCGCCGGGTTCGGCTCCTCATTTGGAGTATTGCACTTAAATGGGGCTTATCAATACGAGTGCATTAAAGTGGTGCGTTTGATGGGCTGGCTTGGTGCGCGGGTTCCGGTGGCTCCCCGCGCTCCCCGGCAGTACAATTGCGCGCTTTTTGCACAGGCGGCTTTCCCGCCCCAGCCCCGGAGTTTCCGTACATGTCCCGTTCTGCCCCCAAGGTCGGTTTCGTCAGCCTCGGTTGCCCCAAGGCACTGGTCGATTCCGAGCGCATCCTCACCCAGCTTCGCACCGAGGGCTACGAGGTATCGGCCTCGTACGAGGATGCCGACGTCGTGGTGGTGAACACCTGCGGCTTTATTGATTCTGCCGTGCAGGAGTCGCTGGATGCGATTGGCGAGGCGCTGGCCGAAAACGGCAAGGTCATCGTCACCGGTTGCCTGGGCAAGCGTGAGCAGGAAATTCGCGATGCGCACCCGTCGGTGCTCAAGGTCACCGGCCCGCATGCGTATGAAGAAGTGATGAGTGCGGTGCACGAATTTGTGCCACCCAAGCATGATCCTTTCATGGATCTGGTGCCGCCACAGGGCATTCGCCTCACACCGAAACATTATGCCTACCTGAAGATTTCCGAAGGCTGCAATCACCGCTGCACGTTCTGCATCATTCCCTCCATGCGCGGCGATCTGGTGTCACGCCCGATCGGCTCGGTGATGACCGAAGCCGAAAACCTGGCGAAGGCCGGCGTGAAGGAACTGCTGGTGATTTCGCAGGACACCAGTGCGTATGGCGTCGACCTGAAATACAAGCTGGATTTCTGGGGCGGGCGTCCGCTGAAGACGCGCATGATGGAAATGTGCGAGGCGTTGGGCGAGCTTGGTGTGTGGGTGCGTCTGCATTATGTGTACCCGTACCCGCATGTGGACGACATCATTCCGCTGATGGCGCAAGGCAAGATCCTGCCCTATCTCGATATTCCCTTTCAGCACGGCAGCCCCACGGTACTGGCGCGCATGAAGCGTCCGGCGCATGCCGAAAATACATTGGCCCGCATCAAGAAATGGCGCGAGATCTGTCCGGAACTCACCATTCGCTCCACGTTCATTGTCGGCTTTCCGGGTGAGACCGAAGCAGAATTCCAGGAGCTGCTCGACTGGCTGAAAGAAGCGGATCTCGATCGCGTCGGTTGCTTCCCGTATTCGCCGGTGGAAGGTGCAAAAGCCAACGAGCTGGCGGACCCGGTGCCGGAGGCCATCCAGCAGGAACGCTATGAGCGTTTCATGCAGCTGGCCGCCGAAATTTCGGCAGCACGCCTGCAGAAAAAGATCGGCCGCGAAATGACGGTGCTGATCGACGAGATTGATACGGAAAACGGTATTGCCGTGGCGCGCTCCATGGCCGATGCCCCGGAAATCGATGGCAATGTGTTTATCGAGGGCGAAGGCGCCACGTTGCTCAAGGCCGGTGAATTCGTGAACGTGCGCATTACCGATGCCGACGAGTACGACCTGTATGCGGAGCAGCTGGCGTAACTGTGCGGCATTGCACGGTCTGTGAAAAACAAGTGTGCAGGCTGGGTCGGGATTGTTTATTCTGGCCAGCTTAGTGGGCGTTTTATCAAGAGAGGGAATTTACATGTTCAAGAAGGCTTTGACTCTGGCGGTTCTGCTGGCTCCGGCCATGGCTTCGGCGCAAGGAGTTTATCTTGTATTTGGTGGCGCGGTGGGCAGTGCTGACCTGCAGGGAATTGAAGACAGCTACGGCCCGGGGTCATCGCTGACCAGCGATGATGACGTGGAGCGTGCGATTGCAGGTGTAGGCATGCGCATCAGCCCCTATCTGTCCCTTGAAGGCAGCTACATGTCGGAAGTGGAAAACCGCGTTGAAGACAATATTTCCGATGTCGATACACTGGAGCACAGTGGCATCCAGCTGGCAGTGATCGGTACGGCGCCATTGACGTCACAGCTGAGCCTCACCGGCAAGCTGTCCGCCAACTACATGTCGACGGATTACAACTACCGGGTCAACAACGTCCTGTTGTATTCCGAGGATCAGCGTGCGGCCCATCTTGGCTTTGGTGTCGGCATGGCTTTTCAGGCGAATGATGCCGTGGCAGTGCGTTTTGGTTACGAGCGTATCATGATGCAGGATGTCGTTGATCCAGGCTTCCTTGGTGCCAGTGGCGATGTGGATGTTGATCAGGCTTCACTGTCCGTCCAGTTTAATTTTTGATGATGGCGGAATAAAAAAACGGGCCAACAGGCCCGTTTTTTTATGGAGTGCCGATTACAAAAGAAGGGTGATGGCCTCGCCGCTCTGCTCCGTGCACACCCGCGAGAGCAGGGCGGGCAGGGTTTCCTGAGTGGTATTGCAGATCCATGCGTTGTCACGATAGCCGCAGTGGAAACCGCCGGAGCGGGCGGCCACCCAGATTTCCTTCGTGGGGCCCTGGCGGTTGATGATGACCTTGCTGCCGTTCTCGAAGGTGAGGGTCAGGATGCCGCCGGCACTTTCCAGGTCGATGTCGATGTCCAGGTCTTCAACGGCATCCTCGATGGCGAGCAGGGTGGCATCGACGGCGGTGTTGAAGTCGGTGTCGTTCATGGTGATCTCGGGCATCGGGAGTCGGGCCTGCATGATAGCGGTGGCTTGCCCGCTCTGCACTCTTCGCCAACGGTATTGCCAGCGCTCCCATAACAGTCCCCCATAAACAGTCCCATAAACGGCCTCACATGCGGTCGCCGTGTGGGGGCTGAGCACCGTATAATCACCGCTGACCTTCTGCCGGGATCTGTCATGTCGCGCCTGTTGCTGCTTTCTCTCACCTTTGTGCTGGTGGCCTGTGGCCAGAAGGGTGCGCTCTATCTGCCGGCCAAGCCTGCGCCAGT
>CAYGBB010000132.1:0-6050 GCA_964347985.1 uncultured Moraxellaceae bacterium | reverse complement strand
TGGGTGCCATTGTCATTGCACTGGTCGCCGCCTACTTCGGCATTGACCCCCAACTGGCGCTGCAGACCGCAAACCAGTTGCAGGGCGGCGGGCAGCCCGTGCAAACCGGCCCGGTCACTGAATCCGCCAGTGAAGCGGCCGCCCGCGAACTGGTCAGTGTAGTCCTGGCGGATACGGAGGATACCTGGAAGGCCATTTTCGCCCGGGGTGGCGCCAGCTACCGTGAGCCAACCCTCGTACTGTTCCGTGACGCCACCTCCACCTCCTGTGGCACCGGACAAGCCGCCATGGGGCCGTTCTATTGCTCTGCTGACGAGAAGGTCTATATCGACCTGTCCTTCTACGATGAACTTCACAACCGGTTTCAGGCACCTGGCGACTTTGCCCAGGCTTACGTGATAGCTCATGAAGTTGGCCATCATGTGCAGCACCTGCTTGGCATCTCTGGCAAGGTACAGAATAAGCGGCAACAGGTCAGTGAAGCGGAAGGCAATGCCCTGTCCGTAAAACTGGAGTTGCAGGCCGATTGCCTGGCTGGTGTCTGGGCGCATCATGCACAGCGCTCCCGGCAACTGCTGGAGGGCGGTGATCTGGAAGAGGCACTCACCGCCGCAACAGCAATTGGCGACGACACCCTGCAGAAAAATGCCCAGGGCTATGCTGTTCCTGATTCATTTACACACGGCAGCTCTGCCCAACGTGTGCAGTGGTTCCGGACCGGAATGGACAGCGGCGAGCTTGACGCGTGTGACACTTTCTCACGCCAAACCCGCTAGAAACACATACTCCCTCAGCGTGTGAACTGCGTGACCGCCGTGTATTCCGCCTTGCGCTTTTCCATGTGCCGCTCCAGCCACTTGCGGCGGCGATAGCGCGTTACCGTATCCATCACGTCATCCACTTTCGGAATGTGATGCCGCAGCGTGTCGACCGTAAAGATCAACGGTGCACTGGCGAGCGGATAAAAGCGCCACAACCCTGCAGAAGGAATACCGGCACGCTTGCGTGTGGTTTTCGAGACAAACAGATTCACAAAGCCCTGATGGATGCGGTGATCCAGCCCCGCCCTCACCTTGTCCAGCAACGTGGCATCGGGCTTTTCCAGCGGCTTGAAGGCCTCGGTAAACGAACGGCATAACACCACACCCTCCTCTGCCGCCTTGCCCGCGCCACTGGCAAAGGACATGAAGGAAAACTTCAGCCCGTCTTCTACTGTTTCGGGATACCACGGCGGCTGCACGCCCATGAGATAACCGACGTAACGCCAGAAATGCATCATCGCCAGGATTTCATCCTTTGACGTACGAAACCCGGCAATACGCAGGAAGTAACCCGGCGCAATGCAACCTGCCATCAGGGTCACCAGCGCATCCGCCTGACTGATCGGCACACCCCAGTCGTCCATTTTCCATTCCGGGTGGGACATCAGGCGCCGGCGCACAAACACGTGCATGACACGCACACGCATGGTGGTCTTCCAGCCGTCACCGCCCGGCTCGAGCCCATCCGGCTCCGACACATCCACCCAGAAAGCAGCCGTTTCCAGAAAACGTCCCTTGGTTCCCTCACCGGCGTAGGCCCCGGTCAGCATCAGTGGCTTCACAATGGAGTTATTGGTGTAGCCCTCCAGCGTAATGGCACCGAAGAAATTGAACAGCTCCGGCCCGAAGCGCCGGAATACTTTTGCCCCGTGCCGTACCATCGCCATGTCCAGCCACTCCGGGGCTTTGTCGCGCTCCGCAAACAACAGCTTCATGGACGCTGGCGCATCCGGGACGGCATCAATGCCCTTTTCCAGTGCCAGGTCCAGCATGGCCCTGCCCTTGGCAGGATTGCCGTTGATATAGGCCTCGTCGACAAATGCCTCTGCTACCGGGTCTGCATCGTAATAGGACGCCGCATAGGTATTGATCACGCTCTCAGGCAGATCCGGATCAAAACCGAACATGCGCCTGAAGACCTTGCGGGCACGCTGGATACGTGGAGTCGGCAGGTTTTTCCAGTAATGGAACTCGGTCGGAATGCGCGCGCTACTGGTGTTGGTGGTGACGGCTGTCATGAACATGCCCTGCCTGTAATTATTGTCGCGATGGCAACCACCATCAGGTCAGGCAATGCTAGTCACTCCACAATCAAAAGGCAAACACGGTGTATACAGTTGTAGCCGTACTGACTTATCCCATTCAAAAACAACAGGTTGGATTAATTCAGGCATAAAAAAACCGCGACTTGTGGCCGCGGTTTTCACTGGTCCGTCTTCTCCGGGATAGGGAGAAAGCGCGGATTACTTGAGACGTTCGATAACGGTCGCGATGCCCTGGCCGAGGCCGATGCACATCGTGGCGAGACCGAGTTCGGTGTCCTTCTGTTCCATCACGTTCAGCAGCGTGGTGGTGATACGGGCACCGGAGCAGCCCAGCGGGTGACCCAGGGCGATGGCACCACCGTTGTGGTTAACACGCTCTTCGGCCTTGTCGAGGATGTTGAGGCCCTTGAGCACCGAAAGACCCTGTGCAGCAAAAGCTTCGTTCAGCTCGATGGTCTGGATGTCGTCGATGGACAGACCGGCACGCTTCAGCGCCTTCTGCGTTGCCGGCACCGGACCCCAGCCCATGATGGCGGCTTCGCAACCGGCCACAGCCATGGAGCGGATCTTGGCACGCGGCTTCAGGCCAAGGGCCTGGGCACGTTCGGCACTCATGATCAGCATGGCAGAAGCACCATCAGACAACGCTGACGATGTACCGGCGGTGACTGTGCCGCCCTTCGGATTGAAGGCAGGCTTCAGTGCAGCGAACTGCTCGAGCGAGGCGTCCTGACGGATCACTTCGTCGATTTCGCAGAGCACGCGGAAACCGTTGGCATCATGACCTTCGATGCCGATGATTTCATTCTTGAAGCGGCCTGCCAGCGTAGCAGCCCAGGCCTTCTTGTGCGAGGTCAGACCGAACTGGTCCTGCATTTCGCGGGAAATACCGTTCATCATGCCCAGCATTTCGGCCGTCAGGCCCATCATGTTGGACGCCTTGGCGTAGTACTTGGAGGCAGCCGGATTCAGGTCGATGCCGTGCATCATGCCGACGTGGCCCATGTGCTCCACACCACCGATCACGAACACGTCACCCTGACCGGTCATGATCTGGGCAGCAGCCGTGTGCAGTGCCTGCATCGAGGAACCGCAAAGACGGTTCACCGTCTGGCCCGGCACCGTGCGCGGCAGTTCTGCCAGCATCGCGATGTTACGGGAGATGTTCATGCCCTGTTCCATGGTCTGGTTCACGCAACCCCAGATCACGTCTTCCACTTCTTCCGGATTTGCATTCGGGTTGCGCTTGAACAGCGCCTTCACCAGCTCGGCCGACAGGCTGTCAGCACGCACATTACGGAACATGCCAGCCTTGGAACGGCCCATGGCGCTACGCACGCCATCCACAATCACTACATCACGCGGATTGAGACTCATTTTTTAACTCTCCAATCTCGTTCAGGGCCTTAGCCGAAGAATTTCTTGTTGCCGGCTGCCATGTCTTTCAGCAGCTGCGGTGCTTCATAGGCCTTGCCGAGGTGAGCAAACTTCTCACACAGGGCCACATAGGTGGCGGCGCCCATCTGGTCCACATAACGGCAAGCGCCGCCACGGAACGGAGGGAAACCGATACCCATGATCAGGGCCATGTCGGCTTCCGCCGGCGAGGCAACGATGTTTTCTTCCAGGCAGCGAGCCACTTCATTGACCAGCGGAATCATGCAGCGCGCGATGATTTCGTCAGCGTCGAATTCCTTGCGGTCAGCAACAATCGGCTTGAGCAGATCGTAGGTGGTCTGGTCGACAACCTTCTTCGGCTTGCCCTTCTTGTCCTGCTCGTAAACGTAATAGCCCTTGCCGTTCTTCTGGCCAAAGCGATTGTTCTCGAACATGACTTCGGTGCCGGACTTGTAGTCAGGCTTCATGCGCTCGGGGAAACCGTCTGCCATCACCTTGGCAGCATGCACGCCGGTGTCGATACCCACCACGTCGAGCAGGTAGGCCGGGCCCATGGGCCAGCCAAACTTTTCCATGACCTTGTCGACCGCCTGGAAGTCGGCGCCATCACGCACCAGCATGTCGAAGCCACCGAAGTACGGGAACAGCACGCGGTTCACGAAGAAGCCCGGGCAATCGTTCACAACGATGGCGGTCTTGCCCATCTTGCCAGCCAGCTTCACCGTCGCGGCAACAGCAGCATCAGAGGACTTCTTGCCACGAATCACTTCAACGAGGGGCATCATGTGCACCGGGTTGAAGAAATGCATGCCGACAAAGTTTTCCGGACGCTTCAGCGATTCAGCCAGGAAGGAAATGGAGATGGTGGAAGTGTTGGACGCAAGAATCGTGTCCTCCTTCACCAGGCCTTCCACTTCGGACAGCACGGCTGCCTTGACCTTGGGGTTTTCCACCACGGCTTCGATGATGATGTCGACTTCCTTGAAGTCACCGTAGTTCAGCGTCGGACGGATGCGGGACAGGGTCTCGCCCATCTTGGCCGGGGTCAGACGACCACGTTCAACCTGCTTCGACAGCAGCTTGGTGGCTTCACCCATGCCCAGGTCCAGCGCCTTGGAGGCGATGTCCTTCATGATGATCGGTGTGCCCTTGCTGGCGGTCTGGTAGGCGATACCGCCACCCATGATGCCGGCGCCGAGCACGGCAGCCATGTTGATGTCTTTGGCACTGCCCTTCTCGTGTTTCTTGGCAGCCTTCTTCACGGCCTGGTCAGCCAGGAACAGACCCACCAGCGCATTGGCCTGTGGCGTCACAGCGGCCTTGGCAAAGAACCGGGCTTCGGTGGCAATGGCTTCATCACGCGAGGAGTTGGCCTGGGCCTGCATGTTCTGCACAGCCAGCTTCGGGGCCGGGTAGTTCGGACCAGCCTGGCCAGCCACCACTGCATTGGCAGTGTTGAACGCCATCATCTGTTCCATGTTGTTCAGCTTGACCGGCACCAGCTTCTCTTCACGACGGGCCTTCCAGTCCAGCTTGCCGGCAATCGCCTGCTTCACCAGTGCAATGGCACCGTCCTGCAGCAGCTCGGGGGTCACCACGGAATCAACGGCACCATCCTTCAGGGCCTGCTCGGGACGCTTTTCGGCGCCGGCAGCAATCCACTCAACGGCATTGTCGATACCGATCACACGGGGCAGACGCACCGTGCCACCAAAACCCGGCATGATGCCCAGCTTGGTTTCCGGCAGGCCAACCTTGGCCACCGTCGACATGACGCGGTAATCGCAAGCCAGGGTCATTTCAAAACCGCCACCCAGGGCAAAGCCGTTAATGGCCGCCACTGTCGGAACAGGCAGATCTTCGAATGCGGCAAACACCTTGTTGGCATCCACTACCCACTGGGCGATCTGCTCTTCGCCACCGGAGAACAGGGCACCGAATTCGGTGATGTCGGCGCCGACGATGAACACGCCCTTGCCGGACGTGACAATCACGCCCTTCACATTCTTGTCCGCCTTGATCGCGTCAGTTGCCGCAGCCAGCTCACCGAGCGTGGCACGGTCAAACTTGTTGACGGATTCGTTGGCGAGATCGAACTTCAGTTCAGCGATGCCATCGCTCAGCAGCGAGACGCTGATGGCAGATCCCGAATAAATCATTGTGTGATCTCCGTTATGGATAGGAACGTGGCAGCCGGCCGATGACCCCCTGGGGAACGGGGCAGCCGGCCGCCGCGGCGCACTGTGGGGCCCGGCCGACCTGTCAGGCAGGCGGGCGGGGGGTGCACAGGGTGCCCAAGTGTATGCATCTACGAGGCATTTGTTAACGCAATGTGTGACCAAACGGCCACGATGACATCAGCGACTGACAAGCCGGAGGGTGAAAAGGAGCCCCGGCGGGGCTCCACAGCGCGTGTTTCAGCCTAGCTGTTACCGCGTCTCGGGCTTTATGTCGATGAAGGGCATGGCACCTCCGGTGACCTGTGGCAGCCGGCCATCCCATTTGTCGATTGCCTTCTGCTGCATCTCGATCTCGCGCAGCTTGATCAGGTTCTCGGTCACAATTT
>CAYGBB010000131.1:0-6070 GCA_964347985.1 uncultured Moraxellaceae bacterium | reverse complement strand
ATATTTATCCTGGCCCAAACAGCACAAAGCCCGGATTTCCGGGCTCTGTACCTGTAACTCACGCTACTTGAGAAAGCGGAAGTCCTCATTTATCCGGGGACTTCCAGGCCATCACGGGAGAGAGGGCCGTGATGGCCACACCAGGGAGGTGCCGATACCTCCCGAGATTACCAGGCCCGGGCAGTTTGCCGAGGCCGAATCAATCATACTGCTTTTGTGCTGCGTAAGCGCCGTGCTAGTTGAACAGGGCATCACTGGAAAGCCCCTGCCCTTCCAGAAGCACACGCAAACGCTTGAGTCCATCAACCTGGATCTGTCGTACCCGCTCCCGGGTCAAACCGATCTCTTCTCCCACTTCTTCCAGCGTCGCCACTTCGTGGCCGCGCAGTCCGAAGCGTCGTGCAAGCACTTCACGCTGCTTGTCTGGCAGCTGGTTCAACCAGCCATCCAGATTGACGCGAATATCATCATCCTGCACTTGCGTTGCCGGGTCCGGGATATTCGGATCGGCCAGTGTTTCAACCAGGGTCTTTTCCGTATCACCCGCAATGGGTGCGTCAATTGACGATACCCGCTCATTCAGACCGAGCATACGCTGGACATCCTCAACGGGCCGATCCAGCAGACGAGCGATTTCGTCGGCACTAGGCTCGTGATCCAGCTTGTGGCTCAACTCGCGGGCGGCTCGCAAGTAGAGGTTCAGCTCCTTGACGACGTGAATGGGCAGACGCACGGTACGGGTCTGGTTCATCAGCCCGCGCTCAATGGTCTGGCGAATCCACCAGGTGGCATACGTGGAAAACCGGAAGCCCCGCTCAGGATCGAACTTCTCGACCGCATGAATAAGTCCCAGATTCCCTTCCTCAATGAGATCGAGCAACGTCAGTCCACGATTCACGTAACGACGGGCAATTTTCACCACCAGACGCAGATTGCTTTCAATCATGCGTTTACGAGCGCTGGCGATACCCTGGCGGGCACGTCGGGCATAGAAAACTTCTTCTTCTGCCGAGAGCAGGGGGGAAAAACCGATTTCGTTGAGATACAGCTGAGTGGCGTCGAGTGTGGATTGCAATGATCCAACCCGTACGCGGCCTGTGGCGGCCTTGATTGCCTTGCCTGCCGAGTACGCAGTACTGGCAAATACCTGCTTGCTATCCATGATCAATCCCTCGTCGTTTTCCATGCCGACCAGGGCGGGAGTCGTGAACTACTCGCGACGGGGAAGAAACCGGAGCGGGTCCACTGGCTTGCCGCCTTCACGAATCTCGAAATGCAATTTTTCGCGATCCGTTCCACTAGCCCCCAAGAGGGCAATAGACTGGCCAAGCTTCACACGCTCACCCTCTTTGACCAGAAACCGGTCATTGTGGGCGTAGGCGCTGATGTAGTTATCATCATGCCGGAGGATCAAAAGCCTACCGTAGCCCACTAATCCTGAGCCGGCATACACCACCGTTCCATCGGAGGCGGCAAGAACAGAATCCCCCCGCTTGCCGGCAATGTCCACCCCCTTTCCGGCCAGACCGGGGGAACCGAAACGGGCGAGCAAAACTCCTTTGACAGGCCAACTCCAGTCCAATGAAGTACTTGCGAATGACCGTGCAGTAACGACAACAGGTGCAACGCCGACAGACGGTATATTTTTTGCGACAGACGTCACATTTTGAGGAGATTTATGAGGTGGCGCTGGTGGGGATGCCTTCACGACGGGTACAGGAGACATACCTGCTCCGGGAGCAGGAAGAGGCTTGCCGACGAGGCGCAAACGTTGACCGGGCTTGATCAGGTAGTCCGCACTCAAGCCATTGATCCGGCTCAGTTCGCGAAAATCCTTATCGTAGCGCAGAGCAATGGAGTATAGCGTATCGCCCTGAGTCACGAGATGTGTGGCGGGGCCAGGGCCGGTCAGGGAACGCTCAATCACTGTTGGAGGTGCACTGCTACACGCAGCAAGGCATGACAGCAGCGCCACTCCAACCAGCTTGCGCACCTCAGCGCACGCCGCCGAGCATGGGAACAAATCGTACCTGCTCCAGTACCCGGGTTTCATGACTGTCGCCGCGCCGGGTAATCAGGAGCAGATCCTGCACTTCCCCTCCGCCGACCGGAATGACGAGCCGCCCGCCTTCATTCAATTGGGCGACAAGCGCCTTGGGCACACCCAACGGTGCAGCCGTGGCAATGATGCCGTCAAAACCAGCCTCTTCGGGCCAGCCCATGCCGCCGTCCGTATGGCGCAAGCGAACATTGTACAAGCTGAGTACCTGCAGGCGGGCACGGGCCTTTTCCTGCAATGCCTTTATGCGTTCAACCGAAAAAACCTGCGCCACCAGCTGGGCCAGTACAGCAGTCTGGTACCCGGAACCCGTGCCGATTTCGAGCACTTTCTTGAGCGGGCCATCCGCCAGAAGTGCCTCGGTCATGCGTGCCACAATGTAGGGCTGCGACAAGGTCTGGCCATGCCCGATAGGCAGAGATGTGTCCTCATAAGCGCGATATGCCAGCGCTTCATCCAGAAAAATATGGCGCGGGGTAGCACGCATCACCTCGACCACATTGAGATCGCGGATACCCTGTTCAATCAGCCGGTTGATCATGCGGTCGCGAGTGCGCGACGACGTCATTCCGGAACCCTGTAAATCCATTGATGTCATGTTCTGGATGTCATGTTCTGATGGTTATAGTGATCTGCTGATCATGCTGCACGGATTGCCCATTACAAATCCTTGAGCCATCGTGAAACGTCCTGCAAGGCATCGTGCCGGGTCAGATCAGTGAGCAGTGGTGTGACGCTGACATAGCCTTCGTTCACCGCATGAAAGTCCGTACCCTCGCCCGCATCTGCCGGATCACCGGCAATGCCGATCCAGTACGCCTGTCGGCCCCGGGGATCTTCCAGCTTGAGCACATCTTTCGCACGGTTACGATGACCAAGGCGTGCCACGTGAAAGCCACGAATGTCTTCCAGCGGCATATCCGGCACATTCACGTTGAGAATGGTGCGATGCGGCAAGCGCAGGCGATTCCAGCCTTCGATCAGACGCGCGACCATGGCGGCAGCAGGCCGGTAAGAATCGATCTCATAACCCCGTGCATGCGCCCCGACCAGCGAGACCGCAATGCCGGTCTTGCCGAGGAAGCGGCCTTCCAGCGCGGCGGCAACGGTCCCGGAATACAGGGTATCGTCACCGAGATTGGCCCCGGCATTAATGCCGGACACAACCAGATCCGGCTCAAAATCGAGAAAGCCGTTAAGCGCAAGATGCACGCAATCCGCCGGAGTGCCATTAACCGACCAGAAGCCGTTGGCCAGCTGTACCGGGCGCAAGGGACGGTCCAGCGTCAGGGCACTGGAAAACGCACTGCGCTCGCTGTCCGGCGCCACCACGGTGACATCGCCCAGCTGTTGCAGCGCCTCCGCCATTGCCGCCAGGCCTGGCGCCTGCACTCCATCGTCATTGCTTAACAGAAATCGCATAGGGAGCCATCACTCAACAGGAACCGCATCGGCGGATTCTCTCAGTTGCACCAGTTCACGCAGGACACTGGTCGCGAATGCCCCTGATGGTAAAGCAAACGACAAGCGAAGGCTGCCCTCTTCCGGCCATTCCCGGACAAGATCCGCAACGTGCAGACGCAAGGCACGACGCAGGTTATCTACTCCGAACCGGGCCAGCTTCCCGGCCAGCCCCTCTGCCTCGGCAGCAACACGCTCTTCCAGTGCCAGAACGTCGTCAGTCACCGGAGAGGTGCCGGCACCATACAACGGTCCGGTCGGGTGAATCTCCTGCCGGGCCAGACGTTCATTGAGCGCCTCATCGCCAGGCTCGGGGCGGAAGAAGCTGTTCCGGCCATCCAGCATCAGCACATCACCAGGCAGACAAGTCCCCCAGCTGGCGGCATGGACACGCTCGCCCAGCACACGATTGAACAGGGCGGAACGCACGGCCGAGAGCCCCAGGCTTTCGCGATGGTTCAGGCGCCGCCTGGGCTTGCCGGCCAGCAACGCTTCGCCCGCCGGCAGATTGGCATTGCCGAAACCAAAGCGTTGCGGGCCGATGTAATTGGGCACGCCCTGTTCGGCAATGCGATCCAGCCTTGCCTCAATGGCCTCACGATCGCCTTCAACATCACGCAAGGTGATCACAAAACGATTGCCCTGGTGTGCGCCACGCTTCAGCTTGCGCGTATTCCAGGTGTGCTCGATGAGTTCGATATCCTCATTCCAGAGCGCCGACAAATCCGGCATCTGACGATTCGGCACATGCACGCTGTACCACTGGGTGGTGACGGCGCGACGATCCTTGAGGCCGGCAAAACTGACCGCGTCTTCCCGCAGACCGGCCACCCGCGCAATTTGCGAGGCCACCCACACGGTATTCTGGTTGCGCTTGCGAATGTGCAGAAAGAGATGCTCGCCCTCACCACTCGGAACAAAACCGGCAACCTCCGCCACCTGAAAATCCTCGGGCACAGCCCGCAAGGTGGCCAGCCCGACGGGGGTACCGTGGGCGTAAGGCAGGTTTTCCAGCAGAAAGGGAGACCAGTTCATTGATGATTTTTCTGATGAATTATTCAGGGAAAACTCTCTGGGCAATAATGCGGGGAAAGAACTCAGGAAAATCAAACCGGCAGCAGCATCACTACCGCATGTGCCTCAATGCCTTCGCGACGCCCGACGTATCCGAGCTTCTCGGTAGTCGTCGCTTTGACACTGACCTCATCGGCCGACACCGCCATGTCTGCGGCAATGCGTTCCCGCATCAGCACAATGTGCGGAGCCATTTTCGGACGCTCCGCCAGAATGGTGATATCGGCATTGCCGACACGATAGCCCCGCGCCTGCATCAGCCCCACGACATGACGCAACAAGACACGGCTGTCGGCACCACTGTAACTGGCATCGGTATCCGGAAAGTGCTGACCGATATCCCCCATGGCCAGGGCGCCGAGGATGGCGTCGCAAAGGGCATGCAAGGCAACATCACCATCGGAATGAGCAACGAGCCCCTGCTCGTGAGGAATGCTCACGCCACCGATGGTGATGTGGTCACCCTCGCCAAAGCGGTGAACATCAATGCCATGGCCAATACGCGGAAAAATCTGGGGCGACACGGTCACAGTCCGGCCTCGTCCTGAAGTTTGAGAAAGGCCTCGGCCAGCTGCAGATCCTCAGGCCAGGTGATCTTGATATTGTCACGTGCAGCCTCGACCAGCAGCGGTTTTTCGCCACGGCGCTCAATGGCCTGGGCTTCATCCGTGACGGCCACACCCTCGTCACGGGCCGCTTGCAAGGCATCGCGCAGCACGCCATAGCGAAACACTTGCGGGGTGAGGGCATGCCAGAGATCGTCGCGCGGGACGGTTTCGGCCACTTCATCCCCGACACCGCGCTTCATGGTATCGCGCACCCGATTGGCCAGCAGACCACCCACCGGATGATGCGCAATCGTACTGAGCAGCAGTTCGATGTCCTCAATGCGTACACACGGTCGCGCCACATCATGCACCAGCACCCAGTCGTCTTCCGCAGCCTGATTGGCAATCGCCTCCAGCCCTGCCAGTACGGAGTCGGCACGCTCAGCGCCACCGTCCACGAAACGAAGCAACGATGCATCACGATAGGCCAGTGTTCGGGCCAGCACGTCAGTGGGTGCAATGGCCACAATCACCGCCTCGGTTGGCAGCAGACTCAAACGATCAAGCGTGCACTGTATGACGGTACGGCCATTGAGCGGGAGAAACTGTTTGGGCAAGTCACCGCCAACGCGCAGGCCCTTGCCGGCAGCCGGTACCACACACCAAAGGCTCATGGCGTCACCGGTGCAGGTGGCGGAACTGGCACCCTTTTGGCATCCGGATTGCCGGTGACCAGAAAGAAGGTTTCGTCGTTCTTGATCATGCCAAGATCGAGACGGCCATGCTCTTCCACCGCTTCAAGTCCGCTCTTGAGATCGCGCACCTCGGCTTCAAGCACACGATTACGCTCGGACAGTTTTTCATTTTCCTTTTGCAGGACAGCAATAGATGCCTTGTGCCGCCGCACATCACGAACCCCGCCCTCGCC
>CAYGBB010000130.1:0-6143 GCA_964347985.1 uncultured Moraxellaceae bacterium | reverse complement strand
TGATGCACCGCTGATGCTGCTGGATGTCTATGAGAAAACCGGCATTTACTTCCGCTCCCTGGGTGACCGTTTCCACTTTCATGTCCCGGTCTGGCGCGATCTGCTGCTGGACGGCGGGGCCGTACATGGCACCCCTGAGGTGTGCTCCGCCCTGATGAATGCGAACGAGCACATCATTGTGTTTCCCGGTGGTGCGCGCGAGGTCATGAAGAACGAGGGTGAGCAGTACCGGCTGGTGTGGAAGAACCGTACCGGGTTTGCGCGCATGGCCATGCAGCATGGTTACGACATCATCCCGTTTGCGGCACTGGGCGCGGATGATGCCTATGACATTCGTTATGACAGCCAGCGTTTCCGTCAGAGCCTGCTCGGCAAGCTGGCCAGGAAGACCGGTGTCATGGATTCGTTGTTCCGCGGAGGTGACACCTTGGGTCCGCTGGTAAAGGGTGTTGCCGGTACCACGATTCCGCGCCCGGAAAAGATGTATTTCATGTTTGGCGAGCGCATTTCCACGGCCGAGCTGCAGGGTGACTTCCAGAACAGGGATGCCCAGTGGCAGGTGCGGCATCAGGTGGAGGCGGCCATTTACAACCAGCTGGATGAACTGCGGGCAATTCGTGCCAAAGACACGGACTGGTCGTGGTGGCGCAAGAAACTCATTGCCCGGCCGGGGCAGGAATAGGGGCAGGGATGGAATGTCTCGAACTAGCTCGGAGAGACGGTCGCGTCCTGAGCCAGGCGCAGGTCCAGCCATTGTTCCAGTGCTTCAACCAGAAGTTGCTGCTTGAGCGGCTTTCTTAAAAATCCATCCATGCCGACTTGCAGGCACAGGCTCATGTCTTCCGGTGCCACATGGGCGGTCAGTGCGATGATGGGCGTATGCTGACGCTCGTGCCGGGACTCCAGTTGCCGAATCAGGGTGGTCGCCTCGAATCCATCCATGACGGGCATCTGGCAATCCATCAGGATCAGATCGTAATGTTGTCGCTGGAAGGTCTCCACTGCGGCCTTGCCATCGTTGGCGACCTCAACGTCATACCCCAGTTTTTCCAGGCGGGTTACCGCGACCAGCTGGTTCACCTTGTTGTCTTCGACGACCAGAATCTTCCGTGCTGCGCCTGCGCCGGCCTGCGCAGCTTGCGGGCAGTACTGCCTGCGTGGGGGCGCTGGCTCCTGATGGCGTGTCTTGCTCTTTTGCGCTGACTTCCTGAAAGGGATCTCAACCCAGAAGGTACTGCCCTTGCCCAGTTCGGACTGGACGCCGATGCCACCGTTCATGTGGCGAACCAGCTGGCTGCTGAGTGCAAGCCCGAGGCCCATTCCCCCCTGTTTGCGCTGGTTGGAAGGATCGGCCATGACAAAGGCATTGAACAGGCGGTCCTGGACCTCCCTGGTGAGGCCTATGCCGGAGTCTTCGACCTCGATGCGCAGGTGATAGTAGTCCGGGGTGTCGCTGAGCAGGCGACAGCGCGCACGGATATAGCCCTGGTGGGTGAATTTGATCGCGTTGGCCGTCAGGTTCTTGAAAATCTGTTGCAAGCGCAGGGGGTCGCCCATCAGTTGCAGCTGGATGGCATCATCGTGCTGGTAGTGGAAGTCGATGCCTTTGCCTAGCGCCTGCTCGGCTGTCATGGCCATGACATCATCCAGCACATCCCGAAGATCAAAAGAGACACAGTCCAGCTTGATGTCATTCAGCTCCAGACGTGCGTAATCCAGAATGTCGTCCAGCTGCAGCATCAGGGTATCGGCGCTGTGGCGCGCGATATCACAATACTGTTGCTGTTCAGGGGTCAGGGGGGTGCCTTGCATCACGCTGATCATGCCCATGATGCCGTTCATGGGGGTGCGCAGTTCATGGCTCATGGTGGACAGGAGCGTGGTCTTGATGCGCTCCCGGACCTCTGCCGCGATGCGGGTTTTTTCGGAGGCATTAAGGGCAGAGTGCAATTGCGTCAGGCTTTCGATGCTTTGCCTTAGCTGCTGATTGGTTTCCTGCAGGCTTTCTGCCTGGAGCCGGACCTGCTGGCGGCTGCTGCGTAAATCCTGCATTGAGCGGGTCGCATACCGGGCCAGCTGCCAGACATAGGCCAGAAGCGCGGCAACACAGACCAGGCTCACCAGCAAAGGAGATTCCGGTTGGGGCCGGAAGCCCACCACCAGTGCGGTAGTCACGGCAGCCACGGTCAGCCCGAGGAGGGAGAGCGCGAAGATACGATTGGTGGCGCCGGTGAGGCTGTTGATCATGCAGACAATCAGCAGCGTGAACGTTGGCCACAGGCTGCCGGACATCATGGCGATAAAGTGGCCGAACAGCGCGGCGTCCAGGATCATGGTCAGAAACTCGACCCGGATCCTGGCCCGGCTATGCCGTGCCAGTCCGTACCACAGGAGCGGATGCACCAGGGCGGCATAGCCCACAAAGGCCCACGCCCACCAGGTGTCGATGTGGCGGTCTGCATACAGCAGTCCGACTCCGCACGCGGTGAAAAGCATTCCCAGCTGGCGCGCCAGGTAGTGCCGTTTCAATGTTTTCAGCCCGTAAATGGACTTTTCCGTTGCTTCCATATCGCTTCCGTGCGGCCTGTGTGTTCAGGCGAAGTGTCGGCCCACGAGGTGCCAGGAATAGTTCACCACATGTTCGACCGTTTCAAATGTCATGAAGCTGCCAGTGTAATACGTCCGCCGGGTTCCCTGCAGGGCTTCAAAGCGATTGTAATAGCCGGTTTGCAGTGCGTGTTGGGTGACATGGGGAAAATAGTGCCAGTGCTGCATATGACGACAGGTTTTGAGATCAACCGGGTAGTGCCGGTAGAGCCGCTCAATGGTCTTTTCGGCGGCGGCCTTTATCTCTTCTTCCGATCCCTGTTGCCGCATCACCGTATAGGATACCGCGATATCCCCATCAGACCATGGGCGCATGATCTCTTTCGGATGCCCCGGCTGCTCCACGTTGATGGCCCCGGCAATTTCGTTGGGCATGCCGCTGACGTCAAACAGGCTCACTACGTAGTGATGGTAACGCAGGGCATTGAACAGTTCGGACTCGGTGGCATCTGCATCCAGATGCGGGATCAGCCGGTTGGGCGGGCAGGCAATGATCAGGCGGTCATAGGTTTCGGTCTGGCCGTCTTCATGAGTCAGGGTGATGGTGTCGGCGCGCTGGATGGCACTGATCCGGACGTTGAAGCGAACCACCAGATTTGCCGCCACGGCCCGCCACAGTGATTCAAAGCCGTTGGCAAAGCGTTTTGGCCAGTGCGTGAGGAGGCCGGCGCCAAACAGCAGCAGTGTGGTGAAGTTCCAGAAGCCGAGGTACTTGAGTACATACAGCGTGGCGATATCGGAAAAGCGCCCGTATCCCATATCGGTGACGGGCATCCGGAACAGCCCCTGCAGTGCCAGCATGTCGTGTCGCAACAGCCACTGGTTAAAGGGGACGCACAGATCCTGGTACTCACCTGTCAGATCGTGGGTGTCCAGGCCCGGCCGGCCCAGAATGTGGCGGTACCTGAGAAGCATCCAGTAATACTTGAGGCAGGCCCCCAGCACGGCGAACAGGGAGAAATCCTTCAGGATGGCTTGCTTCACGCCCATCACCTGCGCCTGTTCGCTACTGAAGGCATGTCTCGGTGGTTGGCCAATGAGTTTCACGCTGAAGCGGCGGGCCAGATCACGCACGCGCCGGTAGCCAGGCGTCACCGTAAAGGCACCCAGTTCATAAGGCTTGCCGTCGATTTCCTTGCTGTGGCATTTGCCACCGACGCGGTTGGAGCTCTCCAGCACGGTGACGTGCTGATAACCTTTCTGTTTCAGGTAATACGCTGCCGCCAGACCGGCGGGCCCGGCGCCTATCACGGCGATCCGGTCTTGAGGGGAGGGCTTGTGGCTCATGGCATGGGCTTCTTGTTGTTGTGGCCAGAACAGTCGGGGTTAGTCTCGGGGACTAACGACTGGCAGGGCTGAAATGAGTGTTCACCAGGTTTTCCGAATAGTGAAAAATCGGCTCGATCAACTCAAATGCCAGCAGGCCTCCCACATAGTAAGTATTGGACTGGCCTTGCAGGGCCTCCAGCTTGCGGTAAAAGCCGGCCTCCATTGATGCTGTCCGGACATGGGGGAAAAAGTGCAGCCACTTTTGTTGCCGGAGTGACCGCATCAGATCGCCCCCCATGCGTTCCGTATCCCCGGCAATATGCTGGTGCACCTGTTCGGTGGTCACGCCGTTGCCGCCGACCGAGAAATAAAGATTGATGTCGGTTTCTGGCCAGAACTTGACGACTCCCCAGGGATGCCCCACCGGGGGGAGTGGTGCAAATGGCGGCAACTGCAGTTCGTCAGTGGTGATATTCAGCATGTTTTTTGCCTCACATGCAGTGACGTAGTACTCGCGGTAGCGAATCTGGCTGAACAGCTCCTGTTCCTGCGCGCTGGCGTCCGTCAGAAAGCCCAGTGCCTGGTCCAGGGGGCAGGCCAGGATCAGGCGGTCGAAGTGGTGGATAGTGCCGTCGGCAAGGGTGACCTGTGCGCCGTCAACATCACGACGTACCGATTGGACAGTCACCCCGCAATGAATATCGGCACCCTTGGTCAGGGTTTTGAGGAAGTGCTGGTAACCCAGTTCGAAGTGCTTGGGCCATTGTTTCGACAAGCCGCTTCCCACCAGCATCAGGATGATGAAGTTGGAGAGCTTCATGTACTTGAGTACATACGGCGTGGGGATCTCGTCGATATCGCCATAGCCAAAGATCGTGACCGGAATCAGGAACAGCTGGCGCAGGGCGGTCATGCCGTTGATGTCCAGCCACTTGCCGAAAGGGTGTCTGAGCTCCGGGCAGTTCTCCAGGGCCATTAATCCAGGGGCCGCAATGGCCTTGCGATACGACCAGACTTGCCGGAGATAGCGGAGATTGGCCGCCGCGAAATCGAGCAGCGACAGGCCACTCAACGTGGTGTTCAGGGTGTTCATGAAGTTGCCGGTAGCCAGATCAAATGACCGTCGCTGAGGTGCCGGACGCAGCTTTAGCCCCAGCTTGTCCGCGAGTTTCCGTACGATCTTGTAGTCGGGCGTGATGTAGTTGGCTCCCAGGTCATAACTGCGGCCTTCGTGCTCCATCGTGCGGCACTTGCCACCCGGCTCCATCTCTTTTTCCAGCACCGTGATCTGGCTGTAGCCTTTCTGCTTCAGGTAGTACCACGCAGACAGTCCGGAGGCGCCGGCCCCGATGATGCCGACAGTGGTGGGCTTGTTGTGGTGGGGTGATGGTTTGGCGGACATGCTTTTCCCTTGCATTCATCGCGCAACTTTTGCACCCGTTACTTGTATGGGACAGGCGTTAAATTTTCCAGCCTTTTTCGCATTCCTGTACCTTGCCTTCTTCCCGAAGCTTGATCAGGTGTGCGTGCAGCGAATAGCGCGCGACCGGATGGAGGGCCGGATTTACATCGTCGTACACCAGTGGCACCAGATGATCGAGGGGCACCGCCTCGGTCGACATCTTCGAGAGCACCTTGGCTTCGCGCGCCAGACGGTGATGAATGGTGTACTGGATGAGTGCCTGGGCATTGTCGATGACATCGCCATGGCCCGGGGCAATTCGTGCAATCGGTTGATGCGAGAGTTTGTCCAGTGAGTTCAGGTAGTCCGTCATGTTGCCGGAGGGCGGCACAATGACCACGGTCGAGCCATTGATGAGGTGGTCGCCGCTGAACAGCAGGTCTTCTTCTTCCAGCCGGTAACAGAGATGGTTGCCGACATGGCCGGGCGTGTGGATGGCCTGCAGGGTGAATTCCGGGGTGGCCAGCTCGTCGCCATCCACCAGCTCCGTGTCCACCATCAGCGTGGCCTGGGCGGGGTCCCCTTCGAGAGGCGACTGCCCGAGAATCACGGCACCGGTTTTCTCGCGCAGCAGCAGGGCTGCCGGTGCATGGTCCTGATGGGTGTGCGTGAGCACAATCCAGCGGATACGGCCGCCCAGCTCGTTCGCGGCGGCAAGCAAGGCCTCCACGTGTGCATCGATGGCCGGACCCGGGTCCAGCACCGCAATGTCCTGCGTGCCGATCAGATAACTGTTGGTGCCCGGGCCGGTCATGAAGCCGGGATTGGGGGCGAGCACGCGGGTGACACGCGCACTCAGTGCCAC
>CAYGBB010000129.1:0-6187 GCA_964347985.1 uncultured Moraxellaceae bacterium | reverse complement strand
CCATCGCCAGCACTGCTCCTACGCGCCGCAGGCACTCATCACCAATGTCATGACCGAACTCGTCATTGAAACGCTTGAAGTGATCAATATCGAGCAGCAGCACGGCCAGAGGATGCTGGTAGCGCTGGCAGCGACAGCACTCTTCCTGCAGCACACGATCCAGATAACGGCGGTTGCGCAGCCCGGTGAGCTGATCCGAGGTACTGAGCTCTTCGAGTTTACAGTTGGCAATCTGCAGGGCCTCCGTCCGCTCGTGCACACGATGCTCCAGCATTTCGTTGGCCTCGCGCTCGGCGACCAGCGCCTTCGACTGGGCTTCGTGCGCCCGCCGCTCGGAGGCCAGAATATCCTGCTGTGCCTGAAAGCGCTGACGCCGCTCTTCATTGATGCGATCGACAATGGCCAGCGAGAGCAGGATGACTTCCGCGGCCACGCCCATCTGCATGGCGTTTTCCGTGAGGAAATTCTGCGGCAGCAGCTGGAACTTGTTCAGCGCCAGCACCACACCCCCCAGCAGCATCGAGCCCCAGGCAATCGTGTAGAAACGTGCCGAACGATCGCCCTGCCGCCAGCGCCAGGCACCTCCGCCCAGCAACACCAGGCAAGACAGCGCAGCGATGACAATCAACGGCTGCATGAGCTGGCCATAGGTCATGAAGAAAGCCAGGACCACCGTCAGCGACGTCACCACCACCAACCCGAGCGTCAACCAGAAAAACCGGGGCATGTACTCGCGGATACGCAGGAAGCGAATGGTAAAAAGACCACCAGAGGCCATCATGGATGCCAGTGTCACGATCAATACACGGTCATTCCATTGCGTGGCCTGTGGCCACAAGAACTGGAAGCTGAGCCCCTTGAGGCTGGCCAGAAACACCAGCAGGCTGAACACAAAAAGCACGTAGTAGAAATAGAGGCGGTCACGCAGGGCCATAAAGACAAAGAAGCTGTAGAGCACCATCAGTGCCATGCCGCCGAAGAACACCCCTTCCGCCAGCAAAACGTGCTGATCCTGCTCGTGATATGCACGCTCATCCCAGAGCGTCAGTGGCGCCTGCATGGAACTGGCGGAATGCAGACGCAACAGCACGGTCCGCTCACCGCCCGGGGGCAACTCCAGCGGGATCAGGAAAAAACGGTGCTGCAGGATGCGCTCGTGAAAGGGCTGCTTGTCGCCCAGCTGGTAATGCGCGTCGACATGATTGTTGCCGTCCAGCACCCAGACCTCAACCTGGTCGAGCACCGGATACGCCAGTTCCAGCAGAAAACGTGACGTTTCTGCACGGGCATTGCCTACCGGGAAACGCAGCCACCAGTTGGCCGTGGTGTAGCCATGACTGAAGGTCTCGTCCCCGTTTTGCTGCCACTCGGCATCAGGCCGACGCAGCAGTTCGGCAACACCAAGCCGCGCGGATTCGTCCCGCAGAAACTGCAGGTCGGAAGTAATTGCGCGCGAGGTTTGCCCTTCCGCCAGCACCACGGCGGCACGGCTAGCCTCTGGCCATGTGAATAGCAGAAGTAGCAGGCAGAAAGACTTTATTATTCTTGTTGTCATTAAGGCAGAGGTCGTCTGGCAATGCGATGTGCAGGCAACGCTCGCAACATCCAGATCAGGCCACAAGTCGTCTCCGACAAACTGCAACCCCGCCCGACATCATGTGACGCAGTCGACAGAATAACGAGAATCAGATCCATTCGCAGTGCGCAGGCTGTCGATGAGCGCATCCTTGTCCAGCCAGAGCTGGTTGACCCACTGCTGGAACTCGGCGCGATAGGCCTCGTCCTGATCGTAACTCCGGCCCAGGAACTGCCTGGGGATTGGCAGTTGCTCAACGCGAATGTCGATCTTGCGGATATTGCCGGCGAGCAAATCCCAGAAAGTGGGGCGCCCATCCGGATAGTGAATGGTGACATTCACGATGGAATGCAGTTGCTCGCCCATGGCATCCAGCACAAAGGCCGTACCGCCCGCCTTGGGCTTGAGCAGGTTGCGGAACGGTGACTGCTGGGCGGCATGCTTTTCCGGGGTAAAGCGGGTGCCTTCCAGAAAGTTGAACACGCAGACCGGGTTGGTCTTGTAGCGTTCGCAGGCCTTGCGGGTTGTCGCCAGATCCTGCCCTTTCATTTCCGGGTGCTTTTCCAGGAATGCCTTGCTGTGCCGATTCATGAACGGAAACTCCAGCGCCCACCAGCACAGGCCGATCACCGGCACCCAGATCAGCTCCTTCTTGAGAAAGAACTTCAGCATGGGCATGCGGCCATTGCACTGGTATTGCAGCGCCAGGATATCCACCCAGCTCTGGTGATTGCTGGTGACCAGATAGGAGTGGTTCTTGTCCACGCCGCCCTCTACGTCCTCCAGCCCCTGCACATCCCATTGCGTGCGCGACACCGCGTTCATCCAGGCCTTGTTGCCGGAAATCCAGATCTCCGCCACCCGGTGCATGCCGTGCCGGATCAGGCGCTGGGCCGCCGTGAATGGCAACACCACCTTGAGCAGGGCGAAGGCAAACAGGAACCAGCACCAGAACAGGGTATTCAGGATCAGCAGAGGTGCAGCAATCGCGCCACGCAGCGGGGCCGGCAGGAAATACAGCATAAGTCAGGTGCCTCCAGAAGGGAGAGGGCTACACGCCCAAAAAAGTACACTTGTGCATTAATGTTACCCGGTATTGAACCTGCGTCAAAATCCGGCCGGGCCAGGTAGCGGTCGTGCCAGTCCGCACCAGCCACAGGACCGGCTTGGTAGGCACGGACAGGGGCAGCCGATACACTCGGGGTTTGCGTTTGTTCACCCGAGTCTTTCATGCAAAAGAATGCCATCCCCACCCTTCGCCCACGGCGCATGGGCATCAACACCCACTCCGAACCCGTCGCCTACATGCGCGCCGATTGCCCGGTCTGCCGTTCCGAAGGTTTTGAGGCCCACAGCCGTGTCATGGTGCAGGTGGGGGACAGCAGCGTCATTGCCACCCTCAATATCGTGTATGGCGATGAGCTGCTCGGTGAGGGTGATGTCGGCCTGTCCGAGGCCGCCTGGACACACCTGGCCATTACGGACGGTGAAATGGCCACACTCACCCATACCCGCTCACTGGACTCCATGTCGCATGTGCGCAGCAAGATTTACGGCAATCGCCTCACCCGTGAAGGCCTGCATGAAATTGTCACGGACATTGTCGCCGGCAATTACTCCGACATTCATCTCTCCGCCTTTCTGACCGCCTCTGCCGGCAACCGGATGGATCTGGATGAAATGACCTCGCTGACGGATGCCATGGTACAAGCCGGCGGACGCATCGACTGGTCCCGGCTGGTCCAGCCCCACCCGCGCATCATGGACAAGCACTGCCTGGGCGGATTGCCGGGCAACCGCACCACACCGATTGTGGTTTCCATTGCTGCCGCCAACGGGCTCATCATCCCGAAAACATCTTCGCGCGCCATTACGTCTCCCGCAGGCACTGCCGACACCATGGAAACGCTGACACGTGTCACGCTCACGGAAGCTGAAATGCGCGCCGTGGTGGAAAAGGAAGGCGCCTGTCTGGTCTGGGGCGGAGCGGTTTCACTTTCCCCGGCCGACGACATCCTGATTCGCGTGGAACGCGCGCTGGATATCGACAGCGAAGGCCAGATGGTGGCCAGTGTGCTGTCGAAGAAAATCGCCGCTGGCTCCACCCATGTGCTGATTGATATTCCGGTGGGCGCCACGGCAAAGGTTCGCAGCCCGCAGGCCGCACAACACATCGCCTATCACTTTGAGAAAGTCGGTGAAGCCCTGGGCGTCAAGGTGCGCTCAATGATTACTGATGGTTCGCAACCGGTAGGCAACGGTATTGGCCCGGCACTGGAGGCTCGTGATGTGCTGGCCGTACTGGGCAACAGCCCGGATGCCCCGGAAGACCTGCGCCACCGTGCCCTTCAGGTCGCTGGCGCACTGCTGGAAATGGGCGAAGCGGCCGCTCCCGGCCAGGGTGAAGCCATGGCCCGTGAAACCTTGTTGTCCGGTCGTGCCCTGGAAAAACTGCGCGCCATCTGCGAGGCACAGGGCGGATTTTTCACCCCGGAACTCGCGCAGCACACCCGCACCATTCACAGCGAGCGCGCCGGCATTGTCGGCTCCATCAACAACCGGCTGGTCGCACGACTGGCCAAACTGGCGGGGGCGCCTGCGGCGCCAGGTGCCGGCGTGTATCTGCATACTCATCTCGGCCGTCGCGTGAACAAAGGTGAAGTCCTGATGACGGTCTATGCCGAAACCCCGGGAGAACTGGCTTACGCGCTCGAATTTTATGATGGTCACTCCGAGATGATACGCATTGAGGATGAGTCGGTATGACCACGAGCATTATCGGCCTGCTGGACAGCGAGCCATTGGCCATCACGCTTGCTGAAAAAACCGGTTTCGACAAAATCCCGCTTGATCTTCACCGCTTTCCGGATGGCGAATGGCGCATCCGTTTGCTGGGCAAGCCTGACGAGAAAGTTATTCTGGTGTGCTCGCTGGACCAGCCCAACGACAAGACCATTGCCCTGGTGTTGCTCTGCGGCCTGTTGCGCGACATGGGCGTAAAACACATCACCCTGGTGGCACCGTATCTGGCGTACATGCGCCAGGATGTGGCGTTCAATCCCGGCGAAGGTGTGAGCGCCCGTTATTATGCAAAACTGCTTTCCGGCCTGATTGACCGGCTGATCACCATTGATCCGCACCTGCACCGCATTGCGGCGCTGGAAGAGGTGTACACGATTCCCTGCGTGACCTTGCATGCGGCACCGCTGCTGGGGGCATGGGTGCGCGACAATCTTGCCGGTGCGGCGCTGATCGGGCCGGACGGTGAAAGCGAGCAGTGGGTGTCCGAAGTGGCCGGCATCGCCAGAGTGCCGTTTGCGATCATGGAAAAAAAGCGTTTTGGTGATCGCGATGTGCAGATCGAGGTGCCGGACCTTTCACACTGGAAGGGACGTACGTTGTTGCTGGTGGACGACATGATTTCCACCGGACGCACGCTGATGGTGGTGGCCGAGCAATTGCGCCAGCAAGGCTTTGCCGATGTGCGCGCGCTCTGTGTGCATGCACTGCACGATGACAATGCGGCGACGCGCATGCAGGCCGCGGGCATCAACACCGTGCTGAGCTGCAACACCATTGCCCATGCCAGCAATGCCGTCGATATTGCCGATTTTCTGCTGCAGGGAATGGCTCAGGGCTGAGCTGACTGCTCTGCCGCCAGCAGCGACAACTCGATACGTGCCTCGTCCAGCCAGCGCAACCAGTCCTGCTCGTAGAGGATGCCGCGACGCAGGGTAAGGTACGGCAGACGGTAGGGGGTTCTCTCTTCCGGCGTCAGGGCCAGAAAACGGGCCTCGCTGACGCGATATTCCTCAAGCCGCTCCCGGTGCTGTGCGGCATGCGCCTCCAGCTCGGCCAGCAGCTGCGCCGGCGGCACATTCAGACCGCCATACACCTTCACCAGCAAGGCATCGTTGACCCGGTGCGGCTTCACCGGTTGCTGCCGCCACTCCGCCAGGGCGGCCTGCCCCGGTGCCGTCAGCCGGTACACCTTGCGGTCCGGCCGCTCGCTCTGGTGCTCCACCTCGAACTCCACCAGCCCGTCGGCGTGCAATTTCCCCAGCTCCTGATACACCTGCTGATGGCTGGCATTCCAGAAGTGGCCTATGCCGGCCTTGAAGTGCCGCATCAGGTCATAGCCCGAGCCGGGGTCACTTTCGAGCAGGGTGAGGATGGCGAAACGCAGGGACATGATGGCCGTGCCAATAATTGCATATGCAAAGTATTGCATATGATTGCATTCCAGAGTATCACTATGCAACTTATTGCATATGACCGACCCGGAGGAGACCCCCATGAAACGCACAGGACGCCGCTACCGCAACGGCCGGGCCGATGAGCATTACGATGCCATCGTCATCGGCTCCGGCATCGGGGGGCTCTGCAATGCCGCCCTGCTCTCCAAACTGGGCAAGAAGGTGTGTGTGCTGGAGCAGCATTACACGGCCGGCGGCTTCACCCACTCCTACGAGCGCGAGGGCTTCGAGTGGGATGTCGGCGTGCATTACATCGGCGAGATGAACAAACCCTCCATGCTGAAGCGCCTGTTTGACGTGATCTCCGACGGCCAGCTGAAATGGGCCGACATGGACCCGGTGTATGACCGCATCA